>NZ_CFAHBC010000029.1:0-32943 GCF_983179755.1 Brotaphodocola sp.
CTACCAGAAAGTTATATGACGAAAGCGGACAGGTGCATTACTGCATTGATGAAACGCTGCGCCGCAGATTGGAAACCAAGCTGATTACAAAAATATTGGCTTTTGAAGTTGCATAGCATCCGGTCAGAAAATTCCCTTTCTATTCATTGATTGGAAATGCTGCAGCGTTGTACCTTGACAACTGAATATTGATTTGCATACAGGACGTGAGGATATGTCGAGCCACTAGGTAGGTTCGCAAAGATGTGCCTGCTCTTTTTAGAGTGAACGTGAAGAAGTGTTGAAACATTACATTGAAGCAAAGGTATGGAGCGAGAAAAATCTGACAAAATGTGTGGCAGTAACACAGGGCGATGAAGCATATCTGTAATAATGATACTTCCGGATTGTAAAGAGATTTGCAGTCCGGTCAATTTGAATGACGGTGCAAGACCGATGTGGGCAGAGTAATGACCTGCCACCTGTATTGCATTTTTATCTGCCGATGAGAGCCTGCAATGGTGTGTGGGTTGTCATTGGCAGATAAGGTGCATAATAAGTGAAAGGAGTTTATGGTGAACAAAGAAAAAAGAAATATAAAGCAAAAGAATGATATGGAGCGAATTATTGCGTTAGCACTTGTTAAAAGCCTATATAATCAGGGAAAAATATCTGAGTTTGTTTTTAGAAATATCAGAAGTGACACAGAGAAGAAAGTTTCGCTTGAAAATAGGGACTATCTATGTTAATATAAAAACGTAGAAACAATGTAGGAAAAATAAAAGAGGAGAATACGATGAAGGAGAGATTAGTTGCAATATATGCACGAGTGTCTACTGAGCATGAAGCACAAATATCAGCTTTGGAAAACCAAGTGCAGTATTACGATAATTTATTCCAATATCATCCTGAATGGAAATTATACAAGAGATACATTGATGAAGGTATTACTGGAACATCCGTTAATAAAAGACAGAGTTTCCTCGAAATGATGGAAGATGCTAAAAATGGAGCATTTGATCTCATTGTTACCAGAGAGGTTTCTCGTTTTGCCAGAAATACTGTTGATACGTTACAACAGACAAGAACGTTGAAAAAATATGGTGTAGAAGTATATTTTACTGAAGACAATATTTGGACAATGAATGATGAGGATGGCGAGCTTCGATTGACTATTATGGCAACACTTGCTCAGAACGAGAGTAAAAAAACATCAGTTCGAGTAAAGGCGGGGCAGAAGATTTCCTTCCAAAATGGTGTTATATATGGAAATGGAAATATTTTGGGGTATGATAAAGTAGGAAAAGATTTTATCATTAACGAAGAGCAAGCCAAAACTGTTCGCATGATTTATGATATGTATTTAGATGGTATGGGAATGCGAAAAATTCAATTCGCACTCGAAGCGGCAGGGAGAAAGACTTCAACTGGATTGACACATTGGTATTCATCTTATATAAGTAGGATATTGAATAATCCATTTTATTGTGGAATTATATTATATAGGAAAGAATACGTTCCGGATTATCTGGAGCAAAAGAAGGTTAAGAATTGGGGAGAAGTAGAGCAAATTGCAGTAGAAGGTTCACATGAGCCTATTGTCACTAAAGAAGAATTTGAAAAAGTAAGAAAAATGCTTGATTCTAAATCATTTTCTGTTAATAATAGAGGACGCAGGGGAAAGCATAAAGCCAATGATGTTTGGTGCAGAAAGTTGAAATGCTATTGTGGAGCATCTATGAATAGGCGGGTTTGGCGCAGAGTAAATGGCATTCCACAGTATTGTTATCAATGCTATTCACAGGTGAGAACTGGAAGTATTGCCACTCGAAAAAAGAAAGGACTTGATTTACAAGGTATCTGTGATACACCGATGGTTCCGGGATGGAAATTGGGGGCAATGGCAGATATAATCTTTCAGAAGTTTTGGCAAGACAGAAATGGAATTATAGAAATCGCAAATGAAATGCTGGAAGAACACTTTAAAGATGATAGGGATATTGATTTTCAAAGTGAGATAGAAGAAACGCAGCGAAAGATTGCGATTATAGATAAGAAATTCGATAATCTGGTTGATATGAGAATGGCAGGGGAAATCGACAAAGCAAAATTCGACGAGAAGAAAAAGAGCTTGTTTGAGGAAAAAGAAAAGTGGCAGAAAATGCTACAGTCATATCAGATAGACGAAGAAGTTTCGGATGAAGAATATGATCAACGCTTACAGGTATTAAAGTATGGGTTGGAACAGAATTTTAATTTCTCAACACATAGCATACCTGAAGAAGTGATAGATGCTTTTGTAAAGGAAATAATCGTATATCCAGACTGTTTTGTATGGAAATTGAATATAGTCGATGATGACTTGAAATTACAGGTCGAGGGTCGAAAAAATGATCCAACAGTTAGCCTGATCGAGAGTCCTACAACTGGCAATGGCAGCACAGGCAGCTATCAACAATAAATAATAATTGTTTCAATCGAATCGTTCGTAAAGAATGAGGCCATATGAGCAAGAAAATTTACCTGATGAAATTCTCTTGCTCATTTAAGAGGGGCGGGATTCGCAAGAATCCTGCTCCTTTTTATTTGCAAAATACAAGAAAAGGTGAAATGTCACCTGACAGGCGACCAATTCAGTTCAGAATTTGTAAGTAATCAAAAAGATTTTATGTTTAAAATATGATAGTTGTGACTTGATATAAATTTTCTCTATATCAAACAGCCTGAAATAGGTATTAGCGGATGATAACGTGCTCGTGCTATACTGTGGTCAGAAAAACAGCAAATAAAATAAAAATAATTTGCAAAGACAAAAGAAAGACCGTAACAGGATAAGGAGAGGAATTAGACCATGAGTAAAGCACAGGCACCATATCGTTATGACATTGTTGGAAGCTTTCTGCGCAAGCAGGAGCTCAAGAAAGCGAGAGAGGAGTATGCTTCTGGAGCACTGTCGGCAGAGGGACTTGAGGCAGTGGAGGATAGTTGTATCCGTTCTCTGGTTGAGAGCGAGAAGACAGTTGGCCTGAAGGCAGTGACCGATGGTGAGTACAGACGGACATTCTGGCATCTCGATTTTCTCTGGGGTCTTCAGGGTGTGAAGAAAGTGGCAGTTGAGCATTTCTCGATTGCGTTTCAGGGACATCAGCCAAAGAGCCAGACGTTGAAGATCGTCGATAAGATTGATTTTCCGGAGGATCATCCATTTTTAAGACATTTTCGGTTTTTGCAGTCAATCGCAGGAGATGTGACGGTTAAGCAGTGTATTCCGTCTCCGTCGATGCTTCATCTGATCTGCTGTGTTCGTGAGGAAAATTATCAGCCGATCGAGAGATACAAGGATGAGGAAGTTCTGCTTAACGACATTGCACTGGCTTATCAGAAAGCAATTCGTGCATTTTACAATGCAGGCTGTCGCTATTTACAGCTGGACGATACCTCATGGGGGGAGTTCTGTTCGACAGAGAAGCGTAAGGCTTATGCGGAACGCGGAATCGATGTGGATGAGGTTGCAAAGAAGTATGTAAAGATGATCAATAAAGCTCTGGAAGCAAAACCGGATGATATGGTGATTACGATGCATATCTGTCGTGGAAATTTCCGCTCAACCTGGTTTACCTCCGGCGGATATGAGCCGGTAGCAGAGACGCTGTTTGGCGGATGTAACGTAGATGGATTTTTCTTAGAGTATGACAGTGAGCGTGCAGGAAGTTTTGAGCCACTGCGTTTTATCAAGGATCAGAAGGTAGTACTGGGTCTGATCACATCAAAGAGTCCGGAGCTGGAAGATAAGGATGCAATTATTGCAAGAATCCACGAGGCAGAGAAGTATGTGCCGTTGAATCAGCTCTCCCTCAGTCCGCAGTGTGGTTTTGCATCTACCGAGGAGGGAAACATCCTCACTGAGGAGGAGCAGTGGGCGAAGCTGGCACTCGTCAAGGAGATTGCAGAGGAAGTCTGGGGATAAAAATTTCACAATAAGATTTAAGATTTATAAGAACTGCCGGTAGAATTTTGCCGGCAGTTCTTGTCGTTTTTGATATATTGCGGATGTGCTGATAAGCATGACATAATAGCACAATGATATTTTCGCTGATTTATTATGAGATCGTCTTTCTTACCGCATTATCATAGAACCTAAAGTGATCAGGGCGGTGGCGGGACTGGGTATACTCAAACATCACACCGTCGCCATTGTAAGTCTGACTGCTGATGACGGCCATGCAGTTGTAATCAGCAACATTCATGTTCAAATATTTCTCGTCGATCTCTGTCATCTTTTCCACCGTCATGATTCGCTTGCTGTTTACAATGTTCATGTGCAGGGTCTGTTCCAAATAGCGATAAATGGAGTCCTCCGCGATTTCTTTTGTGAGACCGGAAACAGCCCTTTTCAGAAAATAGTTGTGGTTTAAAATCAGAGGGACATCGTCGAGATAGTGGATTCGTTGGATGTAGTAGACTTCTGCGCCGACCGGAAATCCGGTCATTCGGGATTGTCTCTCATTGATTTCAATTTCCGTGAACAGAATTACTTTTGTGGAGGCGCGGCTACCGTTTCGCTCGGCAGATTCCTTGAAACTTTCAATCTCTCCGATTGTGAATGCGGTCTGATCGACTGGCTGGTAAATGTTTCGCACGCCTTTTCCCTGCATCGTCTGTACATAGCCGTCGCTCACAAGCACACTGACTGCCCGTCGCAGAGTATTTCGGGAACAGTTGTAATTTTGAATCAGCGTGTTTTCAGAAGGTAAAAGCTCCTGATACGCGAAGACACCGTCCTCAATTTTCTGTTTCAAGTCTTTGTAAATTGTCTCATAAATCGTTTTTGGCATTTCTAGTCGTCGTCTCCTCCAGTCAAGTTTTGGGTGATTCTTTTTTATTCTCTGGCTTCATTTCTATTTATCTTTTTTTCGTTTTTTAATAGATACCCTAATTATAGAAATCTGGTATAAAAAAGTCAAATGCTTGTTCAAACAAATTTCCAAAATGCCATTGACATGTTTAAACAAGTGCGATATAACAAAAACAAGAAACATGTTTAAACAAGTTTGAAAAAAGAAAGGCAACAACGATGAGGACAGCAGATATGGGAAATGTGATCCATACAGGAGAATTCTCAAAGAGAGATTCATAAAAATGTGAACCAACGCAGAACAAACAGGAAAGAAAATGGAGGGAAAGAAGCAAAATGGGGAAGTATGCAGATGACGCGCGAGAGCTTCTGCGTCTCGTGGGAGGAAGAGAGAACATCGGTGCAGTATCGCACTGTATGACAAGAATGCGATTTGCTCTGGTCAATCCGGAGAAAGCCGATATTTCAGCGATTGAGGCGATGAAAGTCGTCAAGGGCAGTTTTACGCAGGCAGGTCAGTTTCAGGTTATCATCGGAAACACGGTCACGGATTTCTACAATGATTTTATCAAGGAAGCGGGCATTGAGGGCGTGTCGAAGGATGCTGTCAAGGAGATGGCGAAGAACAACCAGAACGTGCTTCAGCGTGTGATTGCGTCTCTGGCGGAGATTTTTGCACCGCTGATTCCGGCAATCATCACCGGCGGTCTGATTCTGGGATTTCGCAACTGTATCGACAGTCTGTATCTGTTTGAGAATGGAACAAAAACGCTGTGCGGCATCAGCCAGTTCTGGAGCGGAATCGACAGCTTTCTGTGGCTGATCGGTGAGGCGGTCTTCCATATGTTGCCTGTCGGCATCTGTTGGTCGGTGACAAAGAAAATGGGAACGACTCAGATGCTCGGAATTGTTCTCGGACTGACTCTTGTTTCCGGTCAGCTTCTGAATGCATATTCCGTTGCAGGAACCGCAGTTGCAGATATTCCGAAGTGGAATTTTGGCGCTTTTCAGATCAATATGATCGGTTATCAGGGTCAGGTGCTTCCGGCAATTCTGGCAGCTTTCACATTGGTTTATCTGGAGCGGTTTTTTAGGAAGATCACTCCGCAGGTAATTTCTATGATTGTCGTTCCGTTTTGCAGTCTGCTTCTCTCTGTGATGGCAGCGCATTTTGTACTTGGACCGATCGGCTGGAAGATCGGTGGCGGAATCTCTGCGATTGTCTTTGCAGGAATCAGTGGAACATTTAAGGTAGTATTTGGAGCAATTTTCGGTGTGGTTTATGCACCGCTTGTCATCACCGGACTTCATCATATGTCCAATGCGATTGATTTACAGCTGATTGCAGACTACGGCGGAACAATGCTGTGGCCGATGATTGCCCTGTCCAACATTGCTCAGGGTTCAGCTGTTCTTGGAATGATCTGGCTTCAGAGAAAGAATTCTCAGGCTCAGGAAGTAAATATTCCGGCATGCATTTCCTGCTACCTCGGTGTGACGGAGCCGGCAATCTTCGGTGTTAACTTAAAGAAAGGATTTCCGTTTGTCTGTGGAATGATCGGTTCCGGTATTGCAGGCGTGATCTGCGTGTCGACAGGTACAACCGCAAATGCAATCGGTGTCGGTGGAATCCCGGGAATCCTCTCGATTCAGCCTCAGTACATGCTCTCATTTGCATTCTGCATGGCAGTTGCAGTTGTAGTTCCGTTTCTTCTGACCACGATTGTTGGAAAGAAAAAGCTGAGTGCAGAAGAGATGAGTGACACAGCAGAAAAAGAGAGTATGACAGCACTGGTAGCAGAAGCTGAGACAGGAAATGTCGCAGAAAATAAGAAAGAAGTAAAAGTAGAAAATAAGACGAACGTAGAAGCTGAGACAAAAAATGAGACGGCAACAGACAGCGATCTGACTGCATTCTTATCCGGAAAAGCAATTACGCTTGCAGAGGTGAATGATGGCGTCTTTTCCGCCGGAGTTCTTGGAGATGGAATGGCGATCATTCCGGAAAATGAAACCCTGTATGCACCGGCAGATGCAGAGATTGCAATGCTGATGGCAGATTCCCGTCATGCCTGCGGACTCAAACTGGAAAACGGAATGGAGATCATTCTTCATGTCGGAATTGATACCGTGGACATGAACGGAGACGGTTTCGAGTATCTCGTTGAGCAGGGACAGAAAGTCAAATCAGGTACCCCGTTGCTTCATTTTGACAGAGAGAAGATCAAAAAAGCAGGACACAGAGATGTGACGGTCTGTGTGGTGACCGGCATGGGAAATGCACAAAAAATCGATTTCCACACAGGAATGGATGTGACAGCGAAAAAGACAAAGATTGCAAGTGTTTGCTGAGGTGTGAATTTTTAAATGTGCCCGGTAAAAGATAAGCAGTGAAATATGCCCGCTAAACGATAACCAGTGAAATATGATCGATAAAATATGATCAGTAAGAAAAATAGTGCAGGAGGAAATGGGCGATGACGGATTTTAGCAATAAAGTAGTTTACCAGATTTATCCGAAGTCATTTCGGGATACGAATGGAGATGGAATCGGAGATATTCCGGGTGTAATAGAAAAGTTGGATTACTTGCAGGATCTCGGTGTGGATTATCTGTGGCTGACTCCGTTTTTTGTCTCCCCGCAGAGAGACAATGGCTATGACGTTGCAGATTATCGAAAGATCAATCCGATGTTTGGAACAATGGAGGATGTGGAAAATCTGATTTCCGAGGCTAAAAAACGCGGAATCGGTCTGATGCTCGACATGGTTTTCAACCACACTTCAACGGAACATGAGTGGTTTCAGAAAGCTCTCGCCGGTGATGAAAAATCCCAGAACTACTATATTTTCAAGGAAGGAACTGCGGATCAGTGTCCGACAAACTGGCAGTCAAAGTTTGGCGGAACTGCATGGGAATATGTGCCGAAGCTCGGAAAATGGTATCTGCATCTCTACGATGTGACGCAGGCAGACTTAAACTGGGACAATCCGGATGTCCGGGAGGAGCTGAAAGAGATCCTGCGTTTCTGGAAGAAGAAGGGAATCCATGCGTTCCGCTTTGATGTCATTAATCTTGTCTCTAAGCCGGAAAAGATGGTGGACGATTTTGAGGGAGACGGAAGACGGTTTTACAGCGATGGTCCGCACATCCATGAGTATCTCAAGGAGATGGTCAGAGATACCGGAATCGAGGATTTTGTGACAGTTGGAGAGATGTCCTCGACCTCAGTCGAGCATTGCATCCGTTATTCCTCCCCGAAGGAGAAAGAACTCTCGATGTGCTTCAATTTCCATCACCTGAAAGTGGATTACAAGAATGGGGATAAATGGGCGTTGATGGAGCCGGATTACAGAGCGTTAAAAGCGCTCTTTAAAGAGTGGCAGATGAAGATGCAGGCGGGAGATGGCTGGAATTCACTCTTCTGGTGTAACCACGATCAGCCTCGCATTGTGAGCAGAATGGGCGATGAGACGACATACTGGAAGGAGTCCGCAAAGATGCTTGCGGGCATGATCCATCTGATGCGCGGTACTCCGTACATCTATCAGGGTGAGGAGATCGGTATGCTGAATGCGCATTATCCGTCGATCGATCGGTACCGCGATGTGGAGAGCTTAAACTACTACCAGATTCTGCTCAATCAGGGAAAGAGCGAGAAGGAGGCACTTGAGATCCTCTCAGCGAGATCCCGCGACAACAGCAGAACGCCGATGCAGTGGAATGACGAGAAGTATTGCGGATTTTCCACAGCAGAGCCGTGGCTTCCGGTGTCCGATGCGTTCAAAAAAGGGATCACTGTTTCCGCACAGAAGGACGATGAGGACTCGATTCTGGCATTCTACAAGAAGCTCATTTCCCTGAGAAAAGAATATCCGGTGATCGCAAAGGGCGAGATTGAATTTTTAGAGACGGAATCCGACAAGATCGTGGCATACTGCAGAAGCCTTGGTTCCGACCGGCTGACAGTATTTTGCAATCTCGGCAGAAAGGAGCAGACGGTTCCATTCGATGAGACGTGCAGGAATGGTCAGGTTCTGCTTGAAAATTATAAAGATCAGAAGGAGCAGAATTTTGCAGGACAGGAATCCTACACGCTGAGACCATATGAAATTCTTGTAATCGAGAGCAAGGCAGATGGAAATCCTGGAAAATAAAGAGAGCAGGAAGATTGATCTGACAGGCATTTATTATCACCGCCTTAAGTGGGTCGATGATTTTAAACAGGTGGATGATCAGATTCTCAAGTTTGAGCCGACGACGAGTGGTCCCGGCTCGAATTTTCACGGCAATATTTTGTTTCGAATTATAATGAGAAAAAACTTGCAAATCTTTTTGAAATTTTGTATAATACCATACAAATAGGGAGCTCAAATGGATGGGCTGAGAGTAGACTTAATTAGTCTTGACCTGGAACCTGATTTGGATAATGCCAACGTAGGGAAATACATGTCGCGAAGAATGGACTTGTGTGCCGTTGCTCTCTGTTTTGTGTGAACTGGGGGCACCACTTTTCACAGAGGATACAGGCGCCGGATGACACTAAGATTGTGTCGTCCGGCGCCTTTTTGCGTTGTTTCGTACGGTGTTAAAAGAGAAAAGAGGAGAGTGCGCAGATGGTAAAAATCAATGGAGAAGAGAAGACGATTGCCGGAAAAAATCTGCTCGAATGCTTAAAAGAGGCAGGATTTGAGCCAGAGCGAGTTGTTGTGGAGCGCAATTTTGAGATCATTCCGAAAGATCAATTAGGAAATGTGACGATTCAGGATGAAGATGAGATTGAAGTTTTGAGATTTGTCGGAGGAGGCTGATCGGGGAGAAAAGAGAAGAAAGAGAGAGAAGAGAAGTGAGAAAAGGAGAAGAAATTAAAAAGAGAATGCAGGAGTCTATTTCCAAAGAGGAGCTGGATCGTGCATTTGATGCGAGATTCCCGAAAGAAATGCAGGTAAAACTTCACAATGCGAAAGTTGCGATTGCCGGTCTTGGCGGTCTTGGTTCTAATATTGCGGTTATGCTTGCGAGAAGTGGAGTCGGGAAACTTTTTCTCGTGGATTTTGATGTGGTGGATGTTACAAATCTGAACCGCCAGATGTATTTGATTCCGCAGTTGGGAAAGCCGAAAGCGGAGGCATTGTCGGAGATCCTGTATCAGATTAATCCCTATGCAACATATGAATCTGTCTGTATAAAAGTTACACCTGAGAATGTGAAGGAGCTGTTTGCGGAGTATCCGATTGTGTGTGAGGCATTTGACCGCCCAGATCAGAAAGCAATGCTGGTTCAGGAGCTTCTGACTCAGTGTCCAGAAACGATTGTTGTGTCGGGAAATGGAATGGCAGGATATGAAGATGCGAATGAGATCCGGACAAGACAGATGATGAGACGGTTGTATGTGTGCGGAGACCAGAGCACGGATGTTGGAGCGGGGATTGGGTTGATTGCTCCGAGAGTGAGTGTCTGCGCAGGGCATGAGGCAAATAAAGTGCTGCAGTTGATTATGCAGGGAGCATGCGAGTGAGAAAAGTAAAGAAAGCGTGAAGCGAGAGTGAAACAGAGCGCGATCTCAGAGCCAGATGACAGATCGATAAAAATAAGGACAGAAAGATAAAAGATGCAGAGCAAGAAAAAACATACCAAAGCATACAGAGCAGGATAAAAACGGGAAACAGAGAACAGAACAGGAACAAAAAAGGAACAAAAAGGGATAAAAAAAGAAAAGGAGAGAGAAAACGATGGAAGATAAGTTTGTGTTGGGTGGAAAAGAGTTTAAGAGCCGTTTTATTTTGGGATCAGGAAAATATAATCTGAATTTGATTAAATCTGCGGTGGAACAGGGAGGAGCAGAGATCATCACGCTTGCGCTTCGCCGTGCCAATACGCAGGAGAGTGAGAATATTCTTGATTTCATTCCGGAGGGAGTAACCTTGCTTCCAAATACATCCGGAGCGAGAAATGCGGAGGAGGCTGTCCGAATTGCGCGCCTGAGCAGGGCGATGGGATGTGGAAATTTTGTGAAAGTTGAAATCATGCGCGATGCAAAATATTTATTCCCGGACAACTACGAGACGATCAAGGCGACGGAGATTCTGGCGAAAGAGGGATTTGTCGTTCTTCCGTACATGAATCCGGATTTGAATGTCGCGAGAGATCTTCAGAATGCCGGAGCCGGAGCCGTTATGCCGTTGGCAGCTCCGATCGGAAGTAACAAGGGACTCGCGACAAAAGCGATGATTCAGGTATTGATCGATGAGATTGATCTGCCGATTATCGTTGATGCGGGAATTGGCAAACCGTCTCAGGCGTGTGAGGCGATGGAGATGGGTGCAAGTGCAATTATGGCAAATACCGCAATTGCGACAGCGGGGGATGTCCCGGCGATGGCAGAAGCCTTCAAGCTGGCGATTGAGGCAGGAAGAAAGGCTTATCTGACTGGAATGGGACGCGTGCTTGCAAGAGGAGGAAGTGCTTCCGATCCGTTGACGGGATTTTTGCGCTAGGATGAAGTCGCAGAAAAAGAGAAAACGGAAAAGAGAAAACGGAAAAAGAGGAAGCAGAGAAAGAGGAATCAGCAAATGAACGAAGAAAATCAGGTATATTTTGTAGACAGTGACAAGCTCCCGCCAGCTGCTCTTGAGAGGAAGCACCGGCTGGAGCAGGATCCGTCGTTCCGCACGAACCATATGGAATATATGGAGGGAATGCAGATCATTGAGTCTGACATCAAGGATAAAGTGCTCAAGGCGATGGATGAATTTGATTATAATGCGTACACAGCCAGCGATGTGGAGCGGGCACTCTCCCATGAGTCGTGCACGATTGAGGATTTCAAAGCACTTTTGTCTCCGGCAGGCGCACCGTATCTCGAGCAGATGGCGAGAAAGGCAGAGGAGATCACGAAGAATCATTTCGGAAATACAGTCTATATTTTTACCCCGCTCTATATCGCAAACTATTGCCAAAACTACTGTATTTACTGCGGGTTTAACTGCTATAACAACATTCGACGCAAAAAACTGACCTTTGAGGAGATCGAGCACGAGATGCAGGTGATCGCCAAGACCGGAATGGAAGAGATTCTGATACTGACCGGTGAGAGCCGGGCATATTCGGATGTAAAATACATCGGGGAAGCTGTGAAGATTGCGAGAAAGTATTTTAAAAACATCGGCATTGAGATTTATCCAGTCAATGTGGACGAGTACAAATATCTCCATGAGTGCGGAGTGGACTATGTGACCGTCTTCCAGGAGACTTACAACACAGATAAGTATGAGACGCTTCACCTGATGGGGCATAAACGCGTCTGGCCATACCGTTTCGACTCACAGGAGCGCGCTCTGCTCGGAGGCATGAGAGGAGCGGGATTTTCGGCGCTCTTAGGACTCGATGATTTCCGGAAAGATGCGTTGGCGACCGCGCTCCACGTCTACTATATCAACCGCAAATACCCGCATGCAGAGCTTTCCTTGAGCTGTCCGCGCCTGCGCCCGATCGTGAACAATGAAAAGATCAATCCGCGCGACGTCGGTGAAAAAGAACTCTGTCAGGTTCTGTGCGCGTACCGCATCTTTCTGCCGTTTGCCGGAATCACGGTCTCGAGTCGTGAGAGTGTTTCGTTCCGAAACGGAATCACAAAAATCTGTGCGACGAAAGTATCGGCAGGCGTTTCCACCGGAATCGGCGACCATGAGGAGAAGTACGAGGGCAAGGAGGACGCGGATGTCGGAGATGAGCAGTTTGAGATCAACGATAACCGCTCCTTTAAGACGATGTATGAGGATATGGAGCAGGGCGGATTACAGCCGGTCCTCAACGATTATATTTATGTGTAAATAAAAAATATCACTGCGCTTCTCCATTCTACGTTCAAGTGATGCTCGCGGAGACTTGAACTCCATAAATCAAAAACTTTTATAAATCAAAAACTTTTATAAATCAAAAACCTCCAACTAACTTCCTGCTGTTGAGATAGAGACTTGACAGGCAAGTTGGCTGGAGGTTTTTCTTATGTATTTAATTTATTTAATCGTTAATCCTTCGCTAGGTTCTGACTTCAATAGCTTTTTCCAAATTATTTTCCCAGTTTCCAGATATCCTTGTTGTACTCGGCGATTGTGCGGTCGCTGGAGAAGAAGCCTGCCATTGCGATATTTACAAGGCATCTGCGTCTCCACTCCGTTGGATTCAGCGCATAGTTGGCGAGTGCCTGACCCTTGCGGACAACGTAAGCATTGAAGTCCGGCAGAGTCTGGAACCAGTCTTTGCTGATCAGCTCGTGCTGGAGACGATTTAAGTTCTCCTCGTGACCGACAGAGAGCATTTCCTTGGAGGTTAAAAAATCGATTGCACGGCGCAGGTTCGGATCGCCCTCATACCACTCGGAAGCCTTGTAGTCACCGAGCTCGTAGCGATGGATGACCTGATTGGAGGTCTGACCGAAGATGTAGATGTTGTCGTTTCCGACTCTCTGGCTGATCTCGACATTAGCTCCGTCCATCGTGCCGAGGGTCAGAGCGCCGTTCAGCATGAACTTCATGTTTCCGGTTCCGGAAGCCTCCTTGGAAGCAAGGCTGATCTGTTCGGAAAGGTCACATGCCGGAATCAGTTTCTCGGCAGCGGTTACGTTGTAGTTCTCCACAAAGACAACCTGAAGCCACGGAGAAACCTCCGGATCGTTTGCGATGACCTCAGACAGTGCAAGCAGGGCATGAATGATGTCCTTTGCGATGATGTAGGCCGGTGCTGCCTTTGCGCCAAAAATGCTTACAAGCGGAACAGGCGGGAGATGACCTGCCTTGATCTCGCAGTACTGGTGAATCAGGTAGAGGAGATTCAACTGCTGGCGCTTGTACTCGTGCAGACGCTTGGACTGAATGTCAAACATGGCTTCCGGATTTACGGTCACGCCCTGAGTGCGAAGAAGCCAGTCAGCAAGAGCCTTCTTTGCGGTGGACTTGATCTCAGTGAGCTTATTCAGTACATTCTCATCGTCCGCATAGGTCAGCAGTTTCTCAAGCTCATCGGCATTCTTGCGGAAACCGGAACCGATCAGACTCTCAAGTTCCTCTGCAAGAGCGGGGTTACACTCTAAGAGCCAACGGCGGAACGTGATGCCGTTCGTCTTGTTGTTAAATTTCTCCGGATAGAGCTCATAGAATCCGTGAAGCTCAGACTCCTCAAGGATCTCGGTGTGCAGAGCAGCAACGCCGTTTGTGGAGTGGGTGAAATGGATATCCATATGAGCCATATGAACGCGGTCATCCTTATCAATGATCGCAAGACTCTTGTCTTTCGTGCGCTTGCCAGCAAGCTCGTCGAGCTTTTCGATGATCGGCATCAGCTGAGGAACAACCTTGTCGAGGTAAGCGCGTGGCCATTTCTCAAGTGCCTCTGCAAGAATCGTGTGGTTCGTGTAAGCGCAGGTCGCAGTCACGATCTCAACCGCCTCCTCAAACTTGATTCCGTGCTCTCCGAGGAGACGAATCAGTTCCGGGATCACCATGCTCGGATGCGTATCGTTGATCTGGATTGCCGCATAGTCAGCGAGGTCGTGGTAATTGCATCCGCGTGCAACGCACTCTGCGAGAACGAGCTGAGCACCTGCGCTGACCATCATGTACTGCTGGTAAACTCGCAGGAGACGTCCTGCCTCGTCGGAATCATCCGGATAGAGGAAGAGCGTCAGGTTCTTTGCAATCGCGGTCTTGTCAAAGGAAATGCCCTCCTCGACGATACTCTCGTCAATCGTGTCAAGGTCAAACAGGTTCAATGTGTTCGTGCGTCCCTCGTAACCGGTGACAGCCAGCTTGTAAAGGCGGGCAGTGTAGGATTTTCCGGCAAGTTTTACCGGATAGGTGATGTCAGTCTTCTCAGCCCAGGAGTGCTCGGTCAGCCACGGGTCCGGCAGTTCATTCTGTAAATTATCCTTAAACTGCTGATGGAAGAGACCGAAGTGATAACGCAGACCGATTCCGTCGCCCGGAAGATTCAGGGTTGCAAGGGAATCGAGGAAACAAGCTGCGAGACGGCCAAGACCACCGTTTCCAAGAGATGGCTCCGGCTCAACTTCCTCGATTTCACTCAAGGATTTTCCGGCATCTGCGAGGGCAGTGCGAACCTCATCATAGAGACCGAGGTTGATCAGGTTGTTGGACAGCAGTTTTCCAATCAGGAACTCTGCACTGATGTAGTAGAGCTTGCGTCCGGTTACCGGAGTCGATTTCTTTTTGCTGTTTTCGCGGACAACATCGAGGAGAGCGAGATAGATCTCCTGGTTCGTGCAGTCGGCAAGTGATTTTCCTGTAAGTTTCTGTAACGTTTCTGTCATATTCATAAAAAGAACCTCCATTCAGGGTTTCCATTAGATTTTAAATTGTTTGCATGTTTCTGATTTCTGTTTTGGCATAAAATTTGGTGTAAGAAGAGTTCTCTTGTTTCTTACAGCATTGATTATATCGCACAAAACAAGCATAATTCTTGCTTAAAATGGCTAAAAAATGGTACAATACGATCATAAAAGAAAGATGTCAGCATAGCTGACCAAAATTATGTGCCAAGTCTTTGCGAGTGTCGACTTGAGAAACAATGATAAACACAAGGAGATACAGTCGAAGGTGAGAAAACGTGGGAAAATGCAAACACACATATAATAAATACGCATATCAGAAAAACAGTGGGGAGGAAGAATCATATGACGCTTATGACAAAGGAAATGGAACACCAGCAAAATTTACAGGAAATCAAACAGCACGGTGCGGTGTGGTTTCCATTCAATATTTATCCGTGTACCATTCCGAAGGATTTTCCACAGGTCGCCCTGCACTGGCAGGAGAGCATGGAGATTGTCTTTGTGAAGAAGGGGCAGGGCGTGGTGCAGGCGGGATCGGAAGCCTACCATGCACAGGCTGGTGATATTTATATATTTGCGCCGGGGGTTTTGCATGCATTGCGACAGGAAAAAAATGAGACGATGGAGTACGAAAATATCATTTTTGATCTGGAACTGCTCGGCGGTGCAGGGGATGTGTGCGCGGAGCGCTATCTGATGCCCCTCCAGAGCGGGCGATTTCCGCTTCCGGTCTTTTTGAAGGAGGGAATGGACGGATATGAGCAGGCAAAGGGTTGTCTCTGTGAGGCGGAGGAGGCGAACCGCACAAAAGAGATGGGATATGAGCTTCTGATCAAGGGGGCACTGTTTCGTTTCCTTGGAATCCTTGTGCTTCATGGCGGGCAGATTGCGATTGCGGACACGCCGGATACCAGACGCTTGAAGCAGGTGCTTCAGCTGGTTGCAGAGCGTTTTGGCGGAGCGTTGCACATCGAGGAGGTCGCAGAGCTTTGTGGTTACAGCAAGAGCCATTTTATGAGATGGTTTCGGAAAATGACGGGTCAGAGTTTTGTCACTTATCTAAACGAACAACGCCTGAGTGCCTCCGCATCCATGCTCCGTTCGGAAGATTGCACGCAGACGATTCTCGCAATTGCCGGAAAATGTGGGTTTGAAAATCTGTCCTACTTTAACCGGATGTTTAAGCGCAGATATGGGATGACACCGAGAGAATACCGTGGAAAAATTTTAAATACGAAGAATGTGTAAAAGTTATTTATTGTACACCGGATGTTTAAGCGAGGAAAGAAATGTTCTAAATGTTCTAAACGCTAAACAGTAATGTGTAGAATCGGTGAAAATGTCGCTTAGAAGGTGACCTATTAAAATTTTGAATGTGATACAATATTTTTCAGTGAAGAGAAAACAGAAACAGGGAGTTTACGATAGATGGATGTACTGGATGAGTGGATATGCGGATTGACGGAATATTTGACGGAAAACAATCAGCCGATCGATACAGGCAATTTTAAGAATAAATGGCTGAATTTTTTTCAGAAAAAGGTGAAAAGACCGCAACTGGAAGAGTTCATAAAAGTGGAAAGATCTGATTCGCCGGAGATTACAAAGCGTGCAGATTACACGAGAAAAGATGTGAAAAACCTTGAGGATCTGATTCAGGAACTCGGGGAAACCTTTCATGAGATGCTGTTTCGCAAGATCGACGAGAGTGGAATGTCGGACGCAGAGGTTTATAAGAAGGCAAATCTCGATCGAAAGCATTTTTCAAAAATTAGAAATAATCCGGCATATCATCCGCGGAAGGGGACGATTCTTGCGCTTGCAATCGCGCTGGAACTGGATTTGGAAGAAACGGTGGAATTTCTTGGAAAAGCGGAATATGCGCTTTCACCGGGAAATAAAGGCGATCTGATTGTCCGATATTTTATTGATCAGGGAGTGTATGACATCAATGTGATTAATTATGCGTTGGATTACTTCGAACAGCCGATGCTTGGAAGTTAAAGGAAGATCGAAGAGAGGGGGATCGAATGATGAAAGAGAGAGTAAGGCGGTAGCTGGCAGAAAGATGACAAGAAACGATGACAGAGCAGAAAAATGGGAACAGAAAATGATGATGGCTGAAGTGATGTGAGAGGAGAAAAGTAGCGATGAAGGAGACGTATATCACAGATCGGGAATTTCAGAATTTGATGGAGGATCTGACCCAGAAACTCGAAAATGGAGAGATTGGTCAGGCAAAAGAAGATTTGCAGAAAGCCTTGGAGGACGTAAAGGAGAGAAAGTCGTATATTGATCGAACATACCTGTCGCAGTTGAAAGACCAGAAGCGTCGTACCAGGATTTCAGAGATCACAACGATGCTGAACAATATGAACAACGAGCAGGTCGAAAATGTCTATGTCTATGCGGTGAATGAGTATGATGAGCCGAATCATGAGGCGGTTGCGCTGGACGCAATTATTCGCCTGAGCAGAGAGCGCGGAAAGAACGAATAGAATCAGAGCGCGCAGTAGAGTGAATAGAGAGAGTCATAGAGCGAATGGCGGTCAGAACGTTTTGTGTATTTGAGTTTATTTATATGTTATATGTTTTAAAAATTGAGACGGAATTGTGGTGCAGAGAAGGATGATACGAAAGAATAACAGAATCAGGATGGTGCTGGAACGCATAAAAAAGCAAACTGCGGTCAGAGAAAATAGAAATTTGCTTGAAGAAGAGCAAAAAAACACTGTACAGAAAAATGGACTGCGGGAAGAAGCAGAATTTCATGACGGAGGAGAAAAATATGCCCTGCTTGTGTCGGTTGGAAATTATCAGAAACAGAATCTGGTAGATCTGGTAACGTGGAAATCGGATCTGGATCTGATTCAACGTGGACTGACACAGGGATTAAAGCTCAAAGAGGAGAATCTTCGTGCGCTGGGATCGGAAGGATGTGTGTCCGTGCGGGAGCTGGCGCTTGCGATCCAGAATTTTGCAAAGATGCTCAAGAAAGAGGATACGTTTTTCTTTTATTTTTCCGGTCATGGGCGCAACGGAGAGCTGACATTCAGCGATATGGGGCTTGCGCTTCCAAGTATTCTGGCTTTTATCGGAGAGCTTCCGTGCAAAAATAAGATTGTGATTCTGGATTGCTGTTATTCCGGTGATTTTCAGACAGAAGGTACACGAGGAATGTCATTGGAGGACAGCGCGGAATCCTTTGCGGGGCATGGAATGGCGATTCTGGCATCCTCCTCCGCGAATGAGGTGTCGCGACTCGATGAGAGTGGACAATACAGTCTTTATACGGGAATTGTAAATATGGCGATGCTCTCAAGGCGAAATGTTCGTCAGGGGCGTATTTCCCTTCATGCGATTCAGCAGAACATTCAGGAACTCATGGAGATCTGGAACAACCATTATCCGGAACACAGACAGCAACCGATCTTTCGCAGCAATATCGGCGGAACGATTTATTTTGAAGTAGAACCGTGGCATCCACAGAAACCGCAGGAAATAAATGGGATACATAGAGAAAATGAATTTTATACGATCTGTTCCACAAAACCATTGGATACGGCAAAACTCAAGCGACTCAGCGTTTTTGTGATTGCAAAAAGAACTTCAGATGGTTCAAGTGACTCACAAGATTTAAAAGACTCAAGCAAGATTTCTCAGTTGACCAAGAGGATTGTGGAGGAAATCTGTGGGACGGGGCATTATGATGCGATCTGGTGCTATTTTGGTCACGATGAGGGCGACATCATTCATCATCTTTACTATGCACACAGCGTCTGGGCAAGAAATGATGAGTTACAGAAAATGTATTTTCGGGCTTCCAAAGATTCTTTCGTACAGGACGGAATTTGTGTGGTGGAGAATACCTCCTACCGAATGCTTCGCAGAATGAGGGAAGAGAACCAGGCGGGTTCAGCGCAGAGTGCGGAGCGTGATTCGGAACATTCTGGAAACTTAGAAGAGAAAGCACCGGGAAAATTATCAGGGGCAAACTTATCGGAAGAAGAATATGTGCTGGAAACGAAAAAGATTCTCGTAGAAGTCGTTTCCCTCGCAGAAAAATTCCTGGTCAGTTTTCAGGAAGTCGCAAACCATACGATTTCCGCAGAAGAAGTGAAAGTCCATTACCAGGAGTGGAGCCGTCGAGTGAAGACTCTTTATCTTCGACTTTCAGATGGAGCAATCCCACCGGATCACTTGTATGCGTGGACGGAGCAGGTTGTGGACGTGGCAGGCTGTGTGACCGATCTGGCAATTCTTCTGGAAGAACAAAATCGGAGTAACCAGAATGGGTTTGATGAGAGAGGAAGCTGGCTGATGAATCATGCAGTGAAGCAGTATTATGAGGGGCTGGAGAAGTTGAAGGAGGTGGAGAAAAAGTTATGATTGATTTTTAGATAAAGAGTAAACGGAATATTTTTATTGAAAAGAGAATGGAAATTTAGATAACGTGTGGATGAGTTATGAAAAAAATATTTGGAGGTAAATGAGATGTTTTGTCCAAAATGTGGTTCAAGTGTGGAAGAGGGAGCAGAGATTTGTCCGAAGTGCGGATTAGATTTCTCTACTATAAAGCAGGATCAGAGTGCAAGTGTAGTGATATCTACTGCTGCCACCGAGAATCGTTCTGATTCAAGAGACGGAAAGAATGTAGAAGTATCAGAAGAAAAATTAGATAAAGTATCTGGAAAATGGATTGTAAGATGTACTTATTTTGGATTGGCAGTAGCGGTCTTTATTATGTTTTTTGTGGCAGCGGGAAATATTGCTTCCGGTGGAACCGAGATTATGAAGATTCAATCGGTTGGTGGAAAAACGCTTGAGGAAGCCTATTATTATGAATTGGGGGCAGTTTATGCAGGATATGCAATGATTGCTCGTGCATTTGGTGTATTTTGTGCTTCTGTTTTAGTTTGGCTTGGTATGAAAAATTAAGCGAAAAAATTTATTTATAATAAGTAAATGATAAGTGGATGAGTGGATAAATCAGGGGGGATTTTTGATGAAAATATGCCCGAAGTGTAAGAGGACATATCAGGATGAGTATCAGTTTTGCACGGTGTGTGGCTGTAATCTTGAAAATAAAAAAACGCATAAGTGGCATAATAAAAGAAATATGCTTATTGGAATGGTAGTGGTGAGCATTGCAATAGTTTGTACAGGTTTTACGATTTCAGAACAGAAAAAAATAAGCGATACGAGGAAAATGGTTGAAAATCGTAAGAATGAGAAAGTATTAGAAGAGTATAGAAATACGCCGACGAAATCAGATTTAAAGGTAAATAATGATTGGACAACGGAAAAAAGTGGTAGCTATATTTATATTAAGGGAAGTGTAACAAATGTAAGTCGCTCTAAGACGATTCGTTATTTTGAAGTTGAAGCAAAGTTTTGTGACAATTCTGGAAATGTTATAGATTCCGATTGGACAAATGACAGCGAAGAGCTTGAGCCGGGAGAAACTCGAAAATTTGAAATTATGCATAAATATAGCAGGGATGAAAAAGATATTCGCTTATCTGTGAAAGAAGTAAAATAAAAAAGAAAGCAGGGGGATAAAAATGTTTTGTGGAAAGTGTGGAGCAAATATACCAGATGGATATGAATTCTGCATGAAGTGTGGTACAAAAATTGACATGAATCAGGATAACACAGAGATCGAACATACTATAAATGATAATGATAAAGAAATAAGAAAGAAAAAGATACATAAAAAAGGAATTCTTTTAATTTTGGGGATTTTGATTGCTGTGTTATTAGCAGGAGCGGGAGTTGCATATACAAAGATAGCATCTGTAAGAAATGGATATTTTGCAAATATTGCGTGGGCAACAGATATCGATACGGTAAAAGAAAAAGTTGATAAGGCATATAACTGTGATTCGATCATATCGGATGATAGAGATTGTGTCATGGCTGAGATAGAGGACTATAAGGAAATGAAAGGAGTCACTGCATTGACAGGACTTTATTGTAAAGACAAGGAATGTCTCAATGAGGTTACTGTCGTGTTTTTGATAGATGATGATAGTGATTATACAGAGAGCGATGTGGTAGAAAAAGTTACGAAAGAATACAACAAATTGTATGGAGAATGTGATAAAAACGAAAAATTAGATTTTCATTCGTATACTTGGAAGACGAAAAATAGTTATATAGAATTATCGCGGATTGAAGAACTGATGGTTTTATTACAGTTTAAGCAACTTGATGACACAAATAGCGATTGACGGTGTTTTTAAATGAGCATATAATTGTCGTATGAATTGCAAAAATGTACATAAAGTTTGCAAAATGTTCAAGTTAAAGGGGCAAAGATCATATGACAAATCCTACTCTTGATTATTATAACAAATATGCAGTTGAATTTAGTAAAGATACTTTTGATGTAAAATTTACTGAGACGCAGGACTTGTTTTTATCGTTGCTGAAACCGGATTCATATATTTTGGATTTTGGGTGTGGTTCCGGGCGGGATACCCGATATTTCTTACAACAGGGATATCGGGTTGAAGCTATAGACGGGTCGAAAAGCCTTTGCGAGATTGCACAGAAAAATACAGGGATTCCGATTCGCCAGATGTTGTTTCAGGATTTAAGAGAGATCGACGAGTATGACGGAATCTGGGCATGTTCGTCGATTCTTCATTTGGCTAAGAGCGAATTGTTGACAGTCATGAAAAGGATGGTTCAAGCATTAAAGGAAAATGGAATCATTTATACCTCGTTTAAATATGGGGATTTTGAGGGAGAGCGAAACGGACGATATTTTACAGATTTTACAGAAAAAAGTTTTACCGAATTTTTAGAAAAATTAAAAATCTTCAATGAGAATACGAAAAACACAGAAGACAAGGTGTCGGAGATTATAATAGAAAAAATCTGGATAACAGAAGATGTGCGACCTGGACGAGGAGATGAAAAATGGCTGAATTTGATTTTGAGAAAGATCTAGGTGAACAGGAAGATAGTATAAATATTCAGACTGTAAAGACGGTGAGTGCGATTACTGGTGGATACAATAAAAATCATTTCTTAGTGTATCAGCTGGAAAATAGTATGAAAAATGCACTTCAGATAGATATGATTGTGTCATTTATGATGGAATCTGGCATTCGCATGCTGTTATCTGATTTTGAAAGTGCTCTGGATCGGGGCGCAAAAATTCGTATTTTAACTGGAAATTATCTTGGAATTACACAGCCATCGGCACTCTATTTGATTAAAGATAAGCTGGGGGATCGGGTGGATCTAAGGTTCTTTAATGAGAGAAGACGTTCTTTTCATCCAAAATCTTATTTTTTTCATTACAAAGATTATAGTGAAATGTATATTGGTTCATCAAATCTTTCCAGAAGTGCATTGACTTCTGAAATTGAGTGGAATTATCGATTCAGCAGTGAGAGTGATCCTGAAAACTATCGACAGTTCTTTAATGAATTTGAAGATTTATTTGAGAATCATTCGATTCTTGTTGATGAAGAGGAATTGAAACGGTATTCAAAAGAATGGCATAAACCGGCGGTAATGAAAGATCTGGAACGGTTTGAGAAAAAATATAGAGAATATACGAAAGGACAAAGAGATCAAGAAGATCAGGAAACGAAAGAAGAAAAAGATGAGAATATAGAGTATGCAGAAAAGTCGGAGGGAGTGGAATTCGGGCTTTTTGAATATAAAACAGAGCAGGAACGTAAAAAACAAGAGCAGATTCCGCAGTCAATTGTGTATGAACCGAGAGGGGCACAGATAGAAGCACTCTATGCGTTGCAGAAAAGTCGTGCTGAAGGCGCGAGACGAGCACTTGTGCAGGCAGCAACAGGAATCGGAAAGACCTATCTCGCTGCTTTTGATGCCCAAAATTACAAGAACGTTTTGTTCGTCGCACATCGAGAGGAAATTTTGAAACAGGCAGCGGAATCCTTCAAAAATGTGAGAAAATCGGATGACTATGGATTTTTTAATGCGAAGGAAAAATGCAATGATAAGAGTATGATTTTTGCATCCGTAGCATCATTGGGAAAAGAGGAATTCTTGAATGAATCTGTTTTTCCAAGAGATTATTTTGAGTATATCGTGATTGATGAGTGCCATCATGCAGTAAATGATTCCTACCAGAGGATTGTAAATTATTTTCAGCCTAAATTCCTTCTCGGTTTGACGGCAACGCCAGAGCGAATGGACGGCAGAAGTATTTATGAGATTTGTGATTATAATGTTCCGTATGAAATTTCGTTGCGTGAGGCAATCAACAAAGGCATGCTGGTTCCGTTTCACTATTATGGAATTTATGATGAGACGGATTATTCCAATATCCCTTCAAAAGGTGGAGTTTATGAGAAAGTAGAATTGAATCATGCATATATCGGAAATGCCCGTAGATATGATTTGATTTATAAATATTACTGCAAATATGGTTCGAGACAGGCACTTGGATTTTGCAGTTCAAAAGAACACGCGGAGGATATGGCGAAGGAGTTTTCAAAGCGCGGAATTCCATCTGTTGCAGTGTATAGCAATTCAAATGGTGACTTTTCCTGTGACAGAAAAGAAGCAATTCAGAAATTAAAAACAGGGGAAATTAAGGTAATCTTTTCTGTGGACATGTTTAATGAGGGCGTTGATATTACTGGTGTAGACATGGTAATGTTTCTTCGTCCGACAGAATCACCGATTGTGTTTTTTCAACAGCTTGGACGAGGACTTCGACTTGATGAGGGAAAAGAATACCTGAATGTGCTGGATTTTATCGGAAACTATGAAAAAGCCGGACGAATCCGATTTTTACTGAATGGAAGAAATGGAAAAGAATGTGTGGAGAACACAGGCATAGGTCTTGGTGGATCTCAGGAGAGCCAATATCCAGATGGCTGTCTTGTTGATTTTGATATGCGTTTAATTGATCTTTTTCAGGAAATGGATAAGAAAGCACTCAAAGGAAGAGATCTTGTTTTAAAAGAGTTCTGGCGAGTACAGGAACTTCTTCAAAGACGCCCGACGAGAATGGATCTGTTTACTTACATGGATGAGGATGTATATAACTGGTGTACAGGCAATTCAAACGGGAATATCTTTAAGCACTACTTAAAGTTTCTGAATGATTATAATCTTTTGAGTGAAGAAGAACGGCTGATTTTTGATGGAGAAGGCGGAGAATTCCTGAATCTGATTGAGACAACAAATATGTCAAAAGTATATAAAATGCCGGTATTGATGTCGTTTTATGCTTCTGGAAAGATGAAAATGGCTGTCACAGAACAAGAAATTTTACAGACATGGAAAAACTTTTTTGATAAAGGATTGAATTGGAAAGATCTCGGAACATGCATTGATTATGCGACGTACAAGAAGATTTCGGATAAAGAACATTTGAAAAATATCCTAAAAAACCCAGTGCATTATTTATTGAGAAATGAGTATTTTGTGCAGAAGGAAGGATATGCGATTGCTTTAAGTGATGATTTGGAAGAAACAATTCAATTATCATTCTTTCTGGAACAGATGAGGGATATTGTTGAGTATCGAGAGATGGATTATTATCAGCGAAGATATTGGAAGAAACAGTAAAGGCAATAAGTGACTAAAAAATAAATAATTAATGATACATTGATTAAAAAATAAAGGAAGTGACCAAATGATCCCCACCAAATATTCCATCTTATATTTCAAAGAAAATTTCCTACAATACTGCGACCAGATCGGGCAGTTTTTGTCTGAGGGCAAGAAGGTGTTCTGGTTTGGGGCGAAGTGGGAAGTGGAGCAATTAAAAGAACAGTATAAACCTTTCGCGGATGCCTTTTTCTTGCAGGCATTTGACATATCAGAGCTATTGGAAATGGATAATCTGGATAGCGCCAAGAATTTTGCCCCAGCGATAATCCGCGATGGCGAAGGAATCGGGCTGGAATATCGCCCGCTACTTGATTGGCTGGAGGAGAACGTGCCGGCATTCAATGTCGCCCAGTATCGGGTGGAACATTCTGGGTTTGGTGCGAATATCGTGGTGAAGGCATCGGCCGGAACCGGAAAGACGACCGTTATGGTGGATCGAATTTTGTATTTGATGCACATGGTTCCAGATCTCAAAATGTCGGAAATTTACATGATTACGTTCACGAATGAGGCGACGAACCAGATGAATGACCGGCTTCAGGAGATGCTTCTGAAGAAATATTCTCTGACGAAAAATAAAAAATATCTGACCTGGCTGGAACAGCAGTCGCAGATGCATATTTCCACGATTGACAGTTTGGCATATGACTTGTTCCGGAGATTTGGAACGGGAGTGGGATTTGGCAGAGATTTAGGGATTCAGCCGTTGGAGAGGGAACGCAAAAACCTGATTAAGGATCTTCTTTCGGATCAGTTAGATGATACAAAGGCGATTGTTTCTCAGATTGGAATGAATTATTCCGATGCCAGCAAGGTGATCGATGCGTATTGGAAAGAACTGACGAGCAAGGGATATACGATCTCGGAAGTCTTAAAGAAGGACTGGGGAGATCGGAAAAATGAACCGGTTCTCACGAATTTTCAGGATATCATAAAAGCAGTTTTGAAGGAATTTGAGGGAAAGTACAGTCAGCTGAAACTGGATGAGAATGCAATTTCGATTCATGATCTGTTCTTTGATTTTGGACATGATTTGCTGGCGGGAAAAGTGGATTGCAAGGGTCTGAACATGAAGTATCTGTTTGTAGATGAATTTCAGGATACGGATGCCACGCAGATTCGGACGTTTGCGAGACTCGTACAGCGAATCGGTGCAAAATTATTTGTGGTCGGGGATATTAAGCAGAGTATTTATTCGTTTAAAGGAGCTACGGATGAGGCATTTGACATTTTGGATGAGGAAATGCCGGGCAGATTAAAATATTATAGCCTTCGGAACAATTACCGTACCTGTGCGAACCTGATGAAGGTGATGGAAGAATATTTCTTTGCGTGGTCGAAACTGGGGCTTTTGCAGTATGACGAGGCGGTGAGACCGTTTAACAAGAGTGTCGGAAGCGTAGAGATGGACTACATAGAAGGGAAGAGTTTTATCCAGACTCAGACAATGAACCTGATCAGCAGTGCGTTGAGTGATTTGGAGTTGGAGATTCGTTCCGGAGCAAAAAAGGTGACGGATAAAACAAAGGTGGCAGTCTTGGTGCGGGGAAATATGAAGGCAACCGAGATTGCAGAGCTGTGCCGAAGACATGGAAAAACCGTTGTCTTAAATTCCGACCGCCCATTTTTCCTCTCGCAGGCAGTCAGAGATTTCTATGCTCTGATCAGCTCGTATATCTTTGTGGAACAGCCGATTTATACATACAATTATCTGATGACACCGTATGCAAACTATGATGGCGTAATTTCTGTGTCCGAGATGGAGCAGAGAATGAAAAATGGCGCAGGAAATGGCATGGAAGTATCAGAATATCTGTCCGAATTTCTTTCTCAGACAAAATGGCATGAGTACCAGCGAGAGTTTCGACTCAGACCGGTTGTTGCCGTAATCAAGGAGATTGTGGAGAAGAGTAAAGTCATTGAGCGTTTTATTGCGATGGATAAGGTGAGGATGTACGGTGATGCATGGACCGAGGCGAAGAAAAACAGGCAGGCATTGATTGACGCCAAATCCTACCAGAAAAATCTCGATAAACTGATGGAAATGATTCAGCAGAGAATGGATGGCGATTTTACCACTTTGTATGATTTGTATGTCTATCTGACTCTGATGATTGCGACAAATCGCGAGGAGATGGAACCGGATGTCGAGATGGAAAACGATTATGATTATACGAGTGTATACATCATGACGGTTCATAAGTCAAAGGGTCTTGAATTCGACACGGTAATTATGTCGGCGATGAATCATTCGCTTGTTCCAAGTGAGCGGACAACGATTCTTGCCGGAAAAGACAAGGCTGCATGGACGTATGAGCCGGGAAAGAGCAATCAGATGAAGAGCCAGTGGTATGAAGAACTGCATAGAGAAATGATCGAAAAGGGAGTCGCAGAGGAGACAAGAATGCTCTATGTTGCCATGACGCGTGCGGTAAACAGGCTGATTCTTCTGGTGAATGACTGGTCGACCTATGAAAGCTGGTCATCTCTGATTAGAAAGGTAGGGCTGATCAATGAGTAACGATAATAATGCTAATGATTATAATAGTGTTAATTATCATAACAGTGATTATGATTATACAGGTGATCGTCATAACAGGAATCGAGTGTATACTTATACAAAGATTTCTGAATTGAAAAATGCGCCATATTTTAAAGAAATTGCGCCCTTGCCTCAGCTCACAATGTCTCGGGAAATGGCAGCCAATATGGTCTATGATATGCGAATTTTCAAAGGCAATGTGATGGGATTCTTGAATTTTGTTCAGCGGTTATTTCCGGGATGGAATGCAAGTGGACAGAAATTTGCCTATATGACGGCACTGAATCAGTATTTGCGTGACAGGATTGCAAGCGCGAAGGATAAGTCAGAGCGTGACTGGCTGTTTGGGTGTAAGAAGAATCTCTATCCGGCAATTCAAAATATTATTCGCTTGGAGGAAGCGCGGGTCAGACCGGAAGATATGAAGGTCTGGGGGACTTTGGATAAGGACATTTCTCTGTTTGTGGAAATGTGGAAGCATCTGGAGCAATTAGACAACCATATCGCTGATTTTCGGTCAAGAATGCATGAGTTGGAAGAACCGGAAATATTTGAACGGGAAGTGAATAAAGTTTTTCGCTTTCATGGAAAGAAAATGATTGTGTGGAATGGATTTCAGTTTTTGACTCCGATTCAGCAGTTTGTGTATGATTGTTTTGAGCGATCCGGATTTGATATTTATGCACTTATTCAGGACGAGAAAAAGTATCCGTATGCAAATGAAATCTGGAGACATCTCTATAACGAGAACAATGGCTATCCGCCGGCAGAACAGTGGATTCGTTTTGAGAATTCCGAAGAGAGAAATCCTCTTGGAGAAATTTTTGAGACCGGTCAGAAGACAACTGCACCAAACGTAAAAATCATAAAATACAGCAATACGATTGAGTTTGTGGAAGACATTTCCAGAATCAAGGAGGAAGGCTTTTATTTATACAGCGCGGATGACTACGTCGCAAATAGTATGCTGAAGGCTTATTTTCCGGAGCGCTATGAGATGCGGAATTTACTGTCGTATCCGATTGGACAGTTTATTTATACGCTGCATAACATGTGGGATGAAAATCTGCAATGTATTACGCTGAGTGCGGATGGCTTAAGAAAATGTTTTGCGTCCGGCTGGCTTTCCCTGTATGGGAAGAGCAGTATCCGATATACTGAGGATTTAGAGCGAATCTTACCATATTTTGAGAATTGTTACACGATAGAAGAATGGACAAAGCGTCTGAATATATTTTCTGAAGCCTATGAAAATGCCTATGACGTATTTATGCAATCTCCATCTGAGTTTGATTGCTTTGCAGATCAAATTTCCAATCAGGTTCAAGTTCAGATAAGTCAAATGCAGATAGATCAAGCTCAAGTAGATCAGGTTCAGGTAGAAAAAAGAAAACAGAAACGATTGTCCAATCCTCTTGTGAATTTTGGTCCATTTTCCGTAGAAAAAGACAGGGCAGAAAAAGTGATTGAATTTATCTGTCAGCTGATCCAGATGGCACGTTCTTTATTTGAAAAAAATGAACCGGTTTCGATTCAACAGCATATGAGTAAGTTGGATGCCATGCTGTATAGGAATGACGGAATGCCTCAGGAGCTGTATTTAGAAGAGAAGGAAAAGGTAAAGCAGATTTTTAAGGCTCTTGAAAATGAAAAAATCAAAGATTTTCTGTGCTATCCGGGGGATTTAGCGACGGCACTGCTCTCTTTTATGAGCGGAAAACTCGATGATGAGGAAGAAAAAAATAATCAGTTAAAGACTCTGGTTTTCCATATTTTTCAGATTGAATCGGCTTCTGTTTCTGCAAAAGGAAAAGTGCATATCTGCTTGGCGGACATCACAAAATTGCCGGGAATGCCGGGAAAATACACTTGGCCACTGGATGGAGAGCTTTTGAGCAAAATTAATGCAACGACGGAAAAAACGTATCTGTCAAATTGGTTGGAAAACGATCAGTTGCTCACGCTTTCCAATCGTTATTATGTGTATAATGCTTTGAAAAATCAGGAAGTGGAACTTTCATGGGTCTATCAGCAGGGAGAAAAGCGTTTCTCGCCGTCTCCGTATATTACCCTGTTGGATAAGTTGTCAGATGCGAAAATTCAGGATTCCACGGTTCGGAATCTGGATTTGCAGTATGTGGCAGGTGTTCCGCAACATCAGCATTTTGATAAGACTTACTCAATTGAGGAAAATAAGGATCTCCATTTGCGCGAGGATGAACTCGAATATTCCGTGTGTCCGATGCGCTATGTGTACAGCAGTGTCTTGGGGGACAGCCCTGCCTATGTGAATGAGTATCAGCAAAACAGAGCGATTGTCCGGCTCATTCAGATTTTAAAGAAATTGTTGAAGGACAGATATTCTGTCGAGGAGATTGCAGAGCAGGTCTTTGAATTATTTCCATATATTCGAAAGGCGGAGAAGCGCCAGATGCTCGATGATGCCTTGCGCTGGGAACTGCCGAGAAGTGAGGAAAGCTGCACGGTTGATGGAGAGTATAAATATACCAATGAACGGTGGAATCTCACCTTTTTGGATTATGAGACTTACGCATATGCAGAGAAAATGGCATCGATGCTCATGAATCAGAACGGAAGAAGGGATATTTATCCGGAGAGAGTGGGGGCAGGTGGATCAAGAAATTGTGAATTTTGTCCACATGCGAGATATTGTCCGCATGCACTTTTTGGAATAGACTATAAGGGTGAAAACGAATGATAGAGAAAGCGTTTTGGGAAGATGTTCGGAGTGCTTGGGTAACAAAGGCATTGCCACCGAAAAGAGAAGGGGCAATTTCTTCGGGCTCTTCAGGGAAAGACATCATGAATTCGGATTTTTCTGAGGATGAGTGGGGAATGGACGACGGGATTCCGTTTGATATGGTGGATTACGATCAGGCGATCACGGCAGGATTGTTTGGAGAAAATTTTGATATAAAGTCAGATGATGATTTGTGTCCGACACAGCCGGAGACTCAAGCATATCAAGCATATCACACATATCACGCGCAGGGTCAGGGTCAAGCAGGAGGAAAATCAGGTGCTTCGTTGGAATCGAATTCTAAATTGAATTTGGAATCAAATTCGGAAATAAATTCGGAAATAAATTCGGGGATTTTGAAACCAAATTCGGAAATTTCAGCAAATCCAGAAATGAAGGTGGAGCCTGAGCTGAGAGTTAAACAGGATGCAGTGCTTAACTCAGAAGAAGTATCTAATCCGGCATCCGTGGTCAATCCGGAAATAATGGCAAGCCCCAAACCAGTGAAACGGAAGAGACCGAAACTGAATACCGATCAATTTGAATGGTTAATCGAACAGCAGACGATACCGGCTTATACGGAAGCCTGCCATTTACTTTTAGAATGTGAACTGCCTGAGAGTATGGATGAATTAATGAATCAGTTGATTGAGCGCATGTCTGTCTTGCAGGAAACGGCGGAGAAATTTGGCGGTATTTATGAGGCAGATCTCTCTCAATTTTATGAGTATTATATTCCAGAAGCATTGGAGTTGACATCTACATACCTGGAGTATCTGGATCTCGATATCGGTGAGGCGCTGATAAATGAAACTGAGAAAGAAGTCATGGACGCGATCGAGAAACTTGTGCTTAGTGTGAATGAAAAGATTGAGGAAATCTGCAAATATGCGATGATTGAGATTCGTGCAAAGGCGAAAGCACTTGACAGTATGATGAGTCAGGATGGCTATGTAGGTTCTGAATTCAAAATACGTTAAAGGATAAATTGTGCGTAACTGTGTAAGAAAACAAAAGTAGTGTAAGAACGTAAAAAAATAAGAGATAAGACACATGAAAATATGCTAAGATACGTGGAGTGGGAGGGGATTCCAATGAGTGAGGAAAAGGATAAAAAGAATGCAAGTGAAAACCCGGAGTCAATGGCACAGGAATCGCAGGAGGTAAAATCTCCGGCGCTTACGTTGAATCCGGATGAAGTAGAGTATGACATGTCATTTATGGAGCCATCCTTAAAGGAAAAAGGACTTGAAGGCGAAGCTGATTCATCTGGAGCAACAGCGGGTGCAGTGGATGAATCGATGCTGTCAGATGAGGAGAAAAAACAGGTTGAAGTCTTTGTAAAACAGATTGATATCTCGAATGTGAAAATGGTCAATTCCTATGGCGCAAGTGCGCAGAGAGGGATTTCTCGTTTTTCAACTTCGATAACGGCGAATGTAAAGACAAAGGAATTTGGTGAGGTAGGAGATAGTTTAAGGGAACTTCGCGTCGCAATCGGCAGTACAAATGCCCCGGCTGAAAAGAAGGGATTATTTGGCTGGCTCAGAAAAGGAAAGCAGAAAGTCACTTATCTGATCGCAAATTATGAGAGTGCAGAGGCAAATATCAAGAAAATTGAAAAAGATTTGCAGAGACATCAGCAGGTTTTGACGAAGGATGTATTTGTGTTTGACCAGATGTACGATATGAACCTTGAATTTTACAAGGAGCTGACGATGTACATCATTGCGGGAAAGAAGGCACTTGTGCTTGCAAGAAATACAAAGTTAGTAGAGCTGAGAGAAAAATCGGTGCGGACCGGTGACCAGCTGGATGTACAGCTTTACAGAGACTATGAGGATGCTTGTGTACGTTTTGAAAAGAGAATTTTTGATCTGGAAACGACGAGACTAGTTTCAATTCATATGGCTCCTCAGATTCGTCTGCTTCAGAATGCGGATCAGGAGATTGTGGACAAGCTTCGCTCAGATATTATCAATACAATTCCGCTGTGGAGAAACCAGATGGTGCTTGCACTTGGAATTGAGCATGCGAGAAAGGCATTGAGTGCGCAGAGTGCAGTCGATGAGATGACAAATGAGATGTTCCGGCGAAATGCGGAAACACTGCGACAGGGTGCAATTGATGCAGCGCAGGCTTCTGAGCGTGGAATTGTGGATGTAGAGACTTTAAGAAAAGTCAATGCGGATGTCATTGCGTCCATCAATGAGGTCGTGAAAATCCATGAAGAAGGATCAAGAAGACGCGAACAAGCCCAGCAGGAACTTGCAAAGATTGAAGATGAGTTAAAGCAGGCACTGTTGGAGGCAGGTTCCAGATAAATTGAGAGAAGAACTTCTCAGAAAGAGAAGTTGAAGAAAAATGGAGGAGAGATATAATTGCAGAAAATTCCGTTTCTTTTGATGGAACATGCAGTGGGTGAGATCACATATGAGTATACTCTGGCGCAAAGATTGTATGGAGATATTTATGTCAGTGATTCTGAAAGAAATTTTTTTCTTGACCGTTATCATGAAAAAATCTCTGTGTACATTATTATCTGAATATGGGAAAATAAAAAATAGAAAAGACAAGGATTGTGTAGAAATACATGATCCTTATTCTGTATGGAGCCGAAAAAATACACGGAATACAATTAAATAAAATCGCAACAGAAAATTTATAAATACATAATTTGAAGTCTCAGCAGAAATCGAGTACAATAAATAATACGATACAAGATTAAAAGATGTAGCAAAATCAAAAACCTATCAAACAATAACAGAGTAGAAGGTAAGTTTATAATTATTTACTAAGACTTCCCATACCTAAAATGGGATTCGCACCTTGAAAATTCAATA
>NZ_CFAHBC010000030.1:0-30515 GCF_983179755.1 Brotaphodocola sp.
GGGCGGATTCCGGACTTGCACCGGTTAGAAACGTGCGCCGCCGGGCGCACTCAAAAAAAAGCGACAGCTTGACGAAAAGAATGCTCTTTTCGTCAAGCTGTCGCTTAAAAGTAATCCCATTGGGATAGGGCTTTGTAAATAGCCATAAGCCACTTATCATAGTCTTTTGGAAACCACGCCTGATGGCGTAGGAAACGAAGACTTCAGACGTGGTAATTCATTCCGATAATTTATTATTCAGCTTTCGGACCAGCTGCAACCAGAGCCTTACCAGCCTCATGGTTCTCATATTTTGCGAAGTTCTTGATGAATCTGCCTGCCAGATCCTTTGCCTTAGCCTCCCACTCGGAAGCATCTGCATAGGTATCACGCGGGTCAAGGATTCCGGAATCAACACCCGGAAGCTCGGTCGGAACCTCGAAATCAAAGTACGGAATCTTCTTAGTCGGTGCATTCTTGATGTCGCCGTTTAAGATTGCGTCGATGATACCACGGGTATCCTTAATGGAGATACGCTTGCCGGTTCCGTTCCATCCGGTATTTACCAGATAAGCCTTTGCTCCGCTCTTCTCCATCTTCTTAACGAGCTCTTCTGCATACTTGGTCGGATGTAACTCAAGGAATGCCTGTCCAAAGCAAGCAGAGAAGGTCGGGGTCGGCTCGGTAATACCGCGCTCGGTACCTGCTAACTTAGCGGTGAATCCAGACAGGAAGTAGTACTGAGTCTGCTCCGGAGTCAGTACAGATACCGGCGGAAGTACGCCGAATGCATCTGCGGACAGGAAGATTACGTTCTTAGCTGCCGGACCTGCAGAAACCGGACGAACGATCTTCTCAATGTGATCGATCGGGTAAGATACACGAGTATTCTCGGTTACGCTCTTATCAGCGAAATCGATCTTGCCGGTCTCATCCAGAGTAACGTTCTCAAGCAGAGCATCACGACGGATTGCGTTGTAGATATCCGGCTCAGAATCCTTATCCAGGTTGATTACCTTTGCGTAGCAACCACCCTCAAAGTTGAACACACCGTTGTCATCCCAACCGTGCTCATCATCACCGATCAGCAGACGCTTCGGATCGGTAGACAGAGTGGTCTTACCGGTACCAGACAGACCGAAGAAGATTGCGGTGTTCTCACCGTTCATATCGGTGTTTGCAGAGCAGTGCATGGAAGCAATACCCTTTAACGGCAGATAGTAGTTCATCATGGAGAACATACCCTTCTTCATCTCTCCACCGTACCAGGTGTTGACAATGATCTGCTCACGGCTGGTGATATTGAACATAACTGCGGTCTCAGAGTTCAGACCCAGCTCCTTGTAATTCTCAACTTTTGCCTTAGAAGCGTTGTAAACAACGAAATCCGGCTCGAAGTTCTTCAGCTCTTCCTCAGTCGGCTTGATAAACATGTTGGTTACAAAATGTGCCTGCCATGCAACTTCTACGATGAAACGGATTGCCATACGGGTATCCTTATTTGCTCCGCAGAATGCATCTACAACGAACAGACGCTTGTTGGAGAGCTCTTTCTTTGCGATCTCCTTTACTGCGTTCCAGGCTTCCTGGCTTGCCGGATGGTTATCATTCTTGTACTCGTCGGTGGTCCACCAAACAGTGTCCTTAGAATTCTCATCCATCACGATGTATTTGTCTTTCGGGGAACGTCCGGTGTAGATACCGGTCATAACATTCACTGCACCAAGCTCACTCACGCGGCCTTTCTCGTAACCCTCGAGTTCCGGTTTTGTCTCCTCCTCGAATAACATCTCATAAGAAGGGTTGTAAACAACCTCTGTGGTTCCTGTAATGCCATACTTGCTTAAATCAACTACTGCCATTTTACCTGACCTCGCCTTCCTGATGTAAATTGTGATAATCAACCGTAAACTGGGCTCAACCATACCCATATTCACGTCGCCATACGCAATTAATTATCGCACTTTTATGTTAAATTGTCAACAATACAATTTCCAGTAGCTCCTAATTTTTCCAAATTATATCTAAGAAAATTTATCAGTTTTGTAGAATCTCTGTTTGTTTTGTATACAAAAGACAGTATACTTACTTTTCATCTAGCTTATACAGCGCGATCATCTGATTTCCTTTAATCCTCAAAGCAGCAGAAAATAACCACGATTTCTCAATACAAAGAGACACTCCCATGACGGGGATTTTCCCATCACAGAAGTGTCTTTTACACTCGCATCACGCCAACATACTGATATGCCTGCTGATATGATCTGTTTGCTCGTTATACATCTTATCTCTTACTTGAAGTACTTCACACCGGACTCGAAGATCTTCATATCCTGCTCGCCGTAAATGTTGATTGCCACGGAATCACCACGGCGCTCGGAGTGTGCCATCTTGCCGAGGATTCTTCCATCCGGGCTTGTGATACCCTCGATTGCCATATAGGAACCGTTCGGATTCCAGAACTCATTCATCGTCGGCTGACCCTGATCGTCAACGTACTGGGTGGCAACCTGTCCGTTCTCAAACAGCTTCTTGATCCATGCCTCGTTTGCAACGAAACGTCCCTCGCCGTGAGATGCCGGATTGCAGTAAACACCACCGAGTTCTGCGCCTGCGAGCCACGGAGACTTGTTCGTCACAACCTTCGTGTAAACCATCTTGGAGATGTGGCGACCGATTGTGTTCATTGCCAGGGTCGGGGAATCTGCATGCTGTTCCACGATCTTGCCCTCCGGAACGAGTCCGAGCTTGATCAGTGCCTGGAAGCCGTTGCAGATACCGAGCATCAGACCATCGCGCTCATTCAACAGCTTCTCGATCTCTTCCTTGATCACTGCATTACGGAATACGGTTGCAAAGAACTTTGCGCTTCCCTCCGGCTCGTCACCTGCGGAGAAACCACCCGGGAACATCACGATCTGCGCCTTTGCGATATCCTTCTTATATGCCTCAACCGAATCACGAATATCCTCTGCGGAGAGGTTCTTGAAGACGCGGGTGATCACCTTTGCACCTGCACGCTCAAATGCCTTCGTGCTGTCGTACTCGCAGTTCGTGCCCGGGAATACCGGAATAAATACCGTCGGCTGTGCGATCTTGTGTGCGCATACATAAATCTGATCTGCGTTGTAGAGCTTCTCCTCAACCTTTGTCTGCTTTACGCCGGACTCGGTCGGGAAGACATCCTCAAGCGGTTTTGTCCAGTCTGCAATTGCATCCTCGACGGAGATCGAAACCGGACCATACTCGAAGACCGCACGGTCTGTCACCTCACCGATCACGGTATAACCGATCTCAAGCTCGCCAACCTTGCCATCGGCAACCTCGCAGACGATGTTGCCCCAGCCTGCACAGAAGAAGTCTCTCGGATCTACATTGTGCTCAATCTTCACACCGAGCTTATTACCAAATGCCATCTTGCTGACTGCTTCTGCAAGACCGTTTCTCTCAACTGCATATGCAGAGAGGATTCTGCCTGCACGGATGTCTCTCGTCAGCTTTGCATATCCATCCATCATCTGACTGTAAACCGGAAGATCATTCTCATCGCGCTCGATCTTGAAGACTACAATCTTGCTTCCCGGCTTCTTGAACTCCGGTGTGATGATGTTGCCGGAGTGATCCACGTCAACCGCGAAGGAGACGAGGGTCGGCGGAACATTGATCTCGCCGTGATGCTCATCGTTGAAGGTTCCGGACATACTGTCCTTTCCACCGATCGACGGAAGTCCAAAGCCGAGCTGTGCGCTGTAAGCACCGAGCAGAGCGGAGAATGGAGCACCCCAGCGGGCCGGGTCCTCGGTCATTCGCTTGAAGTATTCCTGGAACGTGAAACGAATCTTCGTGTAGTCACCGCCGTTTGCAACGATCTTTGCAACAGAATCGACAACCGCATAGATTGCGCCGTGATACGGGCTCCAGCTTGACAGATACGGATCAAATCCGTAGCTCATCATCGTCACGGTATCAGTCTTTCCTTTCAGAACCGGAAGTTTTGCTACCATCGCCTGAGTCTCGGTCAGCTGATATTTTCCACCATACGGCATGAAGACGGAACCTGCACCGATCGAACCGTCGAACATCTCGACAAGTCCCTTCTGGGAACATACGTTGAGATCAGACAGGACGTTCAGCCATTTTTCTTTCACATCGCCAACTTCTGCTCTCACAAACAGGCTGTCCTTCTTCTGCGGAGTCTCAAGCACAACGCTTGCCTCCTGATGAGCGCCGTTCGTGTCAAGGAAGGCACGGCTGATGTCAACGATCGTCTTACCTCTCCAGCGCATCACAAGACGCGGGCTCTCGGTCACAACTGCAACCGGAACTGCCTCAAGGTTCTCCTCCTGTGCATAGCCGAGGAACTCCTCAACATGCTCCTTGTCGAGAACAACTGCCATACGCTCCTGAGACTCGGAAATTGCGATCTCTGTTCCATCAAGACCGGCGTACTTCTTCGGAACCTTATCCAGATCGATCTCAAGTCCCTCTGCAAGCTCACCGATTGCAACGGAGACACCGCCTGCACCAAAGTCATTACATTTGCGGATGATACTGCTGACCTCCGGACGACGGAACAGACGCTGAATCTTTCTCTCAGTCGGTGCATTACCTTTCTGAACCTCTGCGCCGCAGACCTCAATCGAAGCCTCGGTATGTACCTTGGAAGAACCGGTTGCACCGCCGATTCCATCACGTCCGGTACGTCCACCGAGCAGAACGATAATATTGCCCGGATCAGAAGTCAGGCGCTTCACATCCTTTCTCGGAGCAGCACCCATGACAGCACCGATCTCCATGCGCTTTGCGACGTAGTTCGGATGATAAATCTCTTTTACATAGCCGGTTGCAAGACCGATCTGGTTGCCATAGGAGCTGTAACCGCTTGCAGCGCCGGTCACGAGCTTTCTCTGCGGAAGTTTGCCCTTCAACGTCTCAGACAGCGGGCGGGTCGGATCAGCGGCACCGGTCACACGCATTGCCTGATATACATAGGTACGTCCGGAAAGCGGATCACGGATTGCACCACCCAGACAGGTTGCAGCACCACCGAACGGCTCAATCTCAGTCGGATGGTTGTGCGTCTCATTCTTGAAGTTTACAAGCCACTCCTCAGTCACACCGTCAATCGTCACCGGAACAACGATGCTGCATGCATTGATCTCATCGGAAACCTCGAGATCCTCGAGCTTGCCCTCCGCGCGCAGCTTCTTCATTGCGAGAAGTGCCAGATCCATCAGGCAGACAAATTTGTCATCGCGGCCCTTGTAGAGCACCTCACGATCAGCAAGATACTGCTTGTAAGTGCCCTCAATCGCTTCCTTGTAATCGCCACCCTCGATCGTCACATCCCTGAGCTCAGTTGAGAATGTCGTGTGACGGCAGTGGTCAGACCAGTAGGTATCAAGCACGCGGATCTCGGTCACAGTCGGATTGCGATGCTCCTCTCCTGCATAATACTTTTGAATATGCTGAAAATCTTTGAATGTCATTGCAAGATTTAAAGAATCGTACAGGCTCTTTAAATCTTCCTCGGCAAACCCGGTAAATCCATCAAACGAAGCGACATCTGCCGGAGTATCAAACACGGTCACAAGGGTCTCCGGCTTCTTTGCGGATGCCTCTCTCGAATCCACCGGGTTGATACAAAAGTTCTTGACTGACGCTTTCTGCTCGTCCGTCAGCGCTCCGGAAAGCACATAGGTCGTCGCGGTGCGGATCACCGGTTCCTCAGTCTCCTTTAAGAGTTTCACGCACTGCTCCGCAGAATCGGCTCTCTGGTCAAACTGTCCCGGAAGAAATTCCACAGAGAAAATCGTGTCGTCCTCCGCATGCGGGAACGTCTCCTCGTACACAAAGTCCACCGGCGGCTCGGAAAAGATCGTCACCAGTGCCTGACGGTACGTCTCCTCAGATAGGTTCTCGACATCATAGCGAACCAGCACTCTCACACCAGTCACGGTCTCAATTCCAAGATAACTGCTGATCTCCTCGCGAAGCTCGCCTGCCTTGACTGCAAACTCCGGCTTCTTTTCTACATACACTCGTCTAACGCTCATAAGTACCTCCCGTGGAAATTTATCTGGATGGATTCTCATCTGTCATCCGGATTTTGTTTAAAAACAGCTCAAAATCCAGTTGCAATTTTTTCTTACTTATAGACAATAATACCATAAGATATATTATAAATAAAATTAATATATCTTATGGTATTTATTATTTGTACTAATTTATTTTATATGATTATTACTTACAGAGCGAAACGTTCTACACAGACTCATCCTCGGTCATCGCCGGCATCTGGCTCACATTGACTGCATCAAGTGCCAGTTTCATAATATCGCGAATCTCGTCCTCGGTCATCTTCATCTTCTCCGCAAGCTCCGAAAGCGTCGCCTCACGACCAAGCTCTTTGAGCAAAACCTGAGATACCGTCTGAAGCACGTTGACGCGAGCCGCAAGCTCCTCCCCGACTTCTTTTTCATCCTTCTGTTCTTCCACAATCGCATCGAGTGCCGGACGAACTGAAGTATTCAAAAATACCTCAAAATCTGCCGGAGTTTCACCGTTCCCATCTCCTGCTCCTGCCATCTCTGCAAGTGCAGTCAAAAGTGCTATATTTGCCTCCTGAATCAGATCTCCCATCAGAACGCCCTGACCGTCATACTCCTTTGCAAGCTCCACAAGCTGTCCGAGGCTTCCCTCGACAAGGCGCTCACGCGCGGAATCATCTCCCTGCGCGATCTTTTTTAAAAGCTGATCCTGCTCTTCTTTTGTGCATGGGCGGATCGCCTCAATCTCTTCCAAATACATCTGATAAATATCGTCGTGCATATTAATCTACTCTCTCCATTTATTTTTTCCAACATTTACTCCGGATAAACAAGTCTGGACTCATCAATGTTATCAAGAACCTCCTCGAGATAACGCTTTGCCCAGTACTTCGCCATCGACAGATTCATATCCAGATAGTTTCCGCAATCCTTCGCGCAAGCACCCGGAATCTCACCCTCATAATTTGCGATGAAGTTAAACAGCTCTCTCATCAACGGTACAATGTCCGTTGAATCGTAGTCACCCCCAAGAAGCAGATAAAATCCCGTCCGGCACCCCATCGGTCCAAAGTAGAGCACCTTGTCCTTGATCGGCTCATGATTTCGCAGAAACGTTGCTGCGAGATGCTCAATTGCGTGAACCTCCGCCGTATTCATCACCGGCTCATAGTTTGGTCTTGTCATTCGGATATCAAATGTTGTGACAACCGACTCGCCCACCTTATCCTTCCGGGACACATAGACACCCGGAAGCAATTTTAAATGATCAATTGTAAAACTCGTAATTTTTTCCATCTTATTTTCCTCCTACAAATTGTAAAAAGTTTTGTTAACTATCCTTGACGATTAACGATTCTTCCCAAACATCAGGAATCGAAGCCGAAGCCTCTGGTGCAAACTGAGACTCTTCCTGCCCCTGCGAATCTGAACCAGAAAATTCCAAAGCAGTCTCCTCTCATCCGCCTCGAGAGAACCACCACCGTAAAAGTATTTTTCCATCAAATCATTGATCTTCAAATAGACTCCTACGGGTACATCCAAAAAAATCTCATAAACCAACTGCTCAGTCTGTGTCTTATTCCATCCCGGTTGCATATCAATCCCGCAGACCCACAGATTCTCCTGAATCCGGTCATACAAAAACTCTGTCACCAGATCGCTGTTCGGCTTGTCGATGCAGTGATAAATCCGGTATTCATACCAGGCTTTCCGAATTTCCAGAAGAATCCAGATAATCTCAATCAGGAAAAGAAGGATCAGAAAACCGCCCCAGACAGCATCCTGCAACCTGCTCTCCTCCTGCGGATTTTCGCCACTCTTTCCTCCGTCCTCCGCTCCTCTCTTTAAGGTTTTCTCAGCCTGATCTCCCGTATCCTCAAGTGCCGCCGTTTTTTTAATCTTCTGTGGCATCTCAGACAGCTGAAGAAGCGTATAAGTGTCATAATAGAAACCAGGTGTCACATCCACCGGAAGCCAGCCCATTCCATCTGCATAGACCTCCACCCAGGCATGCGTATTCCGCGCGGTCAGCGTAATTCCGTTTGTCGCATCAAAATTCAGCTCCTCATCCTGATTTCCATCCAGATAATAGCCCTCTGCATAGCGGGCAGGAATCCCAAAACTCCGAAAAGCAAGAACTCCTGCTGACGCATAGAATGCCGAATTTCCAGATTGCTTTCCCTTGAGGAAACGAAGCAGAGGATCTTCCCCGGCAAAGTTTTTCTGAGGAGTCGGATGGTATCTGGTACTGCGTTTTAATTTTGTCCGAATGCGCTGAGTCACCTCATAAATGCTCTCGTTCTGCGCACTTTCCTCCCCGTCTGAGTGAAAGAGCTCATTCATCCTTGCGTTCATCTCACTACTTATATCCAGATAGTGTTCATATACGAAATCTCGGTATACCGATTCCGCTTCCAGATACCGTCTCTGTTCATCCGTGACCGGAGCATAGACCCACGAGTCGAGACGCTGAAGTTCTCCCGGCATGTTTCTCGAATACTCCGCAAACTCATAGGATCTGCTTCCAAAAAACTTTTTTGAGATATATCCGCTGTCCTGTCGGCTCACAATCTTATCCCCGTTCGGCTTTTCTGCTGAATACGGAGTATAGACATACTTGCGGCTTGCACCCTCATTTCGGACAGAAACAACGTTTTTCTCAATCTCTGTCTCATCCGGATCATTCGCAACAAGGTGATCTCCCGCCTGCTGATATGCCACATACTGAGCATTCGGATCGACTCCCTGCTCATTCATCCACCGCAGAAAACCACGGCGTTCCCCGGCATAAATGTTGTTTTTGAGTGATTTCCACTGACCGTTCCGATACACAGCCCCGGTAAATCCCTGAAAATACATATTTTTTATGTGGTCTGTCTGGATACGGAGAGTCACCTTCGTTCCGTCCTCCATCTCACAGGCGCGAAGAAGATCGCCCTCCGGAAGGGTATCTCTTCCATAACGGACCTGTGCCATGCTCTGCCAGATCTCCTGCTCAAAAAGCCGGATTCCCTCGCTCTTTCCTCCCGGTGACAGAAAATAAATGGCAAGCAGTCCTGCCCACACCACTGCAAAACAGATCATTCTGCGCAGTCTCGAGCCCGCCTGAAAAAAAAACAGCCAAACACCCACAGCAGACAGCAGCAGACAGATACTTCCGCGCGCTGAGGACTGTTCAAGAATGATTCCAGGCGCAAAATAAAAGACAACAAGACCAAAAAGCGGAATCAGTTTTCCTTTACTCAACAAATAGCCATTTCCCGCAATACAGAGAAGAAGGAATACCAGACAAAACGCGGTCAGATTCTCCTGCGTTGTGGCGAACGATCCCAGATAGGAGAGATTATCGCTGTACTTTTCATTCCAAAACGAAATCATCACATTGAGATAATCTCTCATCCCCGCCAGGACCCGATCCCAACCGGCAAGAAATCCCATCACCATTGCTCCTCCAACAGGAGGCACCAGAACCATTTTTTCTCTCTCTGAAAAGAATCTCCGACATAGAGTCTCACAGAAAACGGCGACACTCGCAAGCTCCACGGAAAACCGATAAAATTCTGTTGAAAATGAAATGATACGGAACCAGGACAACAAAAGACCAATCGCCAGAAACAGACCTAACACCGTATAGCTGAATAAATCTGCGTAATTTTTCCATCTCTGTTGTCTGTCATGCCTCTTTTCCTTCTTCATCAGCCGTCCTTCTCCTAACACAAACTCTTTGTGAACTACTCAGTCATTGAATGGTCGAGGATTCCCGCTTAGATGTCCTAAATCACCACGCGGAACGTGTTCTTGACCAGCTCTTTCGTGGAAACCTCCATCAGCATTCTTCTTCCCTGCTGGGATACACGGATCGCTCCCTCATCCTGAACACAGATTGCCGTAATGTCCAGATTCTCAGGCAGATGAAAAAACGCCTCCGGGCAGGTACCTGCGGTCACATAGATCACCCTGCGAAACGTTCTCTGCATATTTTCTGCCTCAAACCACAAAAGTCCCGAACCGCTCTTCTCCGGAATCACCAGATACATCCATGCGTCGAGCATTTTTTCGTACTCTCTCTCATCCGAAACCTGACGGATCAGAATCTGTCCGTTAACCGGAAGCCCTGCGTCAAAAAAGAAACCGGATTCCTGCAATTTTCCACAGATTCCCGCTGTCAGAGAGAACGCAAAGCTCAGTGCCTTAGAGGAAACTCTCTCTCCCTCATCTGAACGTCCGATATCAAGAAGAATCAGTATGTCATGGCGAGTCGAATCACTCGCTTCCTTCACCATCATCACTCCGAGTTTTCCAGTCAGCTTCCAATGAATCGATCGAAAATCATCCCCGACGTGATACTCTCTCAGATCATAGACCTCACTCGCATCTTTTCCCTTCTTCGATGCCATCTGCGTTCCATCGAGACTGTCTCCCGCAGGAGTTCCCTGCTTTATAATCTCCACCGGACACTGCGCCGGATACAGCAGGATCTGACATTCTTCTGCTGAGGAAACAGGCGCACAGTTGAGACCAAATAAATCATAACATCTGGCATTCTTTAAACAGATTCGGATTCTACCACACAGAGCCGTCTCAATCGGAATCGTCAGTGAAATGGACTTTGCAGAGAGATTCATGCGAATCGGCACAATCTTCGTCTCTCCGATCGTCAGATTCTCACATTCCAGACTTCCCTCAAGAATGCCCGCTGAAAGCAACCGGCGACTGTCCGCACGAATTTCCATCCGAAGCGGTTTTCCCGCTCTCCACTTTGCGGAGGTGCGGATCGAAACCTGAATCTCCGGCGCCTCCATGCGAATCAACAGCCAAAGCACCGCAAACCATAAAATTTCAAAAAGAAAAATTCCAAATACGAACCACTCTCTCTGCCACAGAAACAGTGCCAATGTCGCTTCCACCACCAGCGCATAGACACCCCGGATCTTAGCCATGATTCCACCTCTTTGGAGCTGACGGTGGTTTCACCTGCGCCAGAATCTTCTGAAGCACGTCTCTCTCCGTCACACCCTCCACTCTCGCCTGAGGTTTGAGAATCAGACGATGCGCACAGACATCCTCAAACGTCGCCTGAACATCCTCAGGAATCACATAACTGCGCTCCTCGAGCATCGCATGTGCCCTCGCCATCTGCGTCAGTGCGAGCACGCCTCGCGGACTCACGCCAAGATCTACCATTGCATCCTGTCTCGTCGCTTCGCACAAATGAATCAGATAATAGAGGACCTCATCGCTCATCGTCATCGTTGAGAGGTAATTCTGAATATCCACGATATTCTCCGCCCCGGAGACTACCTGAATGTTATCCAGCGGATTCGTATATTTTCTTGTTCTCAGAATTTTCAGCTGATCCTCATCCGACGGATAACCGATCGAGAGACGCACCATGAAACGGTCCATCTGGGACTCCGGAAGTGCCTGTGTTCCGGATGTTCCGATCGGGTTCTGCGTCGCGATGCAGATAAACGGATTCGGAAGCCGGTGTGTCACTCCGTCCACCGTCACACTCCGCTCCTCCATTGCCTCGAGCAGAGCCGACTGTGTCTTCGGAGAGGTTCGGTTGATCTCATCCGCAAGAAGAAGATTGCAGTTTGTCGCACCGCTCCGATACTCAAACTTTCCGGTCTGTGTGTTGTACATTGTAAATCCCGTGATGTCTGACGGAAGGGTATCTGTCGTAAACTGAATTCGTCTGTAATCCAGACCGAGTGCTCTCGAGAACGCCAGCGCAAGCGTCGTTTTTCCCACTCCCGGACAATCTTCAAGAAGAATATGACCTCCCGCATAGATGGTTGTCAGTACCCGGCGGATGGTATCATCCTTTCCGATAAAAACTTTTTTTACCTCATGAATGATATGCTCCGACTGCTCCAATATCATGATTGCGATTCCCCCTCTGTCTTTTCTGTCTCTTTTATTTTTTCTGTCGTCTCTCTCGTCTCTTTATCCTGTGCAGTCTTCGCGTCTTCTCCAGAATTCTCGACTTCCTGCCCTGCTTTTTCATCCTCCAAGTCGGAACCTATATCCGAATTGCTGTCATCGGCATCCTCGCCGGTCTCATTGTCATCTCCATCCCGACCGTCTTCGACGTCCGAATCTCCGGTCTCATCCGCCGTGTCATCTTTCGTCTCCCCAGAGTTATCGCCCGATTCATAATCCGCTTTTTCATCTGATCCATCATCTTTTGTCTCCTCAGATTTATCATCCAATTTGTCATCCGATTTGTCATTAACTTTATCGTCAGACTTGTCATCTGCATCGGAATCCTTGATTTCATCGGTATCCTCGATCTCATCATTCCCACCGATTTTATCAATTTCATTGATCTCTCCGTCCACTTCCTCAGTCGGATCATCCGGGTTGACTGGCTCCTCAATCGGATTTACCGGAAGAATTTCCTTAATCAATTCGTCCGGATTCTCGATCTCCTCAGTGCTGTCTGTGAGATAATCGTCCGGATTCGGAAATACCCAGTCCGGCTCCTCCGGCGGATCGATTCCCATCATCTCGCTCAGCAGAACTTCCGTCTCATAGAGCTTCTGATCAACTTTCACATCCACATAGTCATCAAAGTACGCGGAGAATTCCGGCGTATACTCGCCATCGTCTCCCCAGATCTCTCCAGGCCAGTCAAACATGACATCTATCATCAGGTTAAACGACATATCCTGCGCCATCTCCTCTTTTGAGAGATAACCGAACATGCTCAACTTCCACTTATCGATATACTCCTGCTCACAGCCTTCTGCCGTGTCCTCGAGCGCGATCGCCACCTCATGCTCATCATCCTCCCAGCCAAACATATATTGACTGCCACGGCTGAATGTCACAAGCGTCGGAGCCTCTTCGCTGGTGAATACCACCCGCTCCAGATTTAAACACTGTAAGAACGCATACTGACCAAGCGTGCTGAGCGTGTGTGGAAAGCAGATTTCCTCAATCGATGTGTTCGCAAATGCCTGATCTCCAATCACAAGTGGCGTCTCATCGACCGGCTCATCCGGCTCTGCATCAAAGCGGATCTCCGTGACTCCCGAACATCCAGCAAACGCATTTTCCTCAATTCTCCAGACAGCCTCCGAGAACGCGACAGTTCCGGAAAGTCCGGAATTTCGGAACGCTCCCGGACCGACAAACCACAGTCCCCGCGAGTATTCCTCGGAGATCGTTAAATCCCCCTCACAGTTTTCAAGTGCATAGTATCCGATTTCTCGAAGAATTGTTCCCTCCGGAGCCACAATCTCTCCCGAAACATCGGTCGTTCCACCAATCAGGTAAGAAACATCCCCATCCATTCCATACAGAAAACGTCCGCTCTGATCGGAATCCATCAACTCGTAGGAAGTTCCCCACAGATTGACCAGAGCCGGCATCATTCCACCTGATACCTCGCAGTCGTTATTGACATAGCAGGAGGTATAGATCATATTTTCCTCATCTTCCGCAAATTTCACTTCCAGCGCATCAAAGGTAACTGCCCGAATTGTCGGGAAGGCATTCTTTCCGACTTCGATCGTTTCCTTCGTCTTGCATACCGCAATCTGGAGATTCTTACACTGAACAAAGGCTTCTTTTGCGATCTTTTCAATCGTCTCCGGAAGTTCAATTGTCTTAAGCGACTCGCACGTTCCAAACGCACGAACGCCAATCTCCTTCCAGACAACCTCCTCGCCTGCCTCTGCGACAATGTCATCAAACGAAGTCAGATCCTCCGGTGCCTGAAGAAGAACGGCTCCGTCAGGCAGATTCAAATAGGACAACCCGCTCTCCTTCTCTACCAAGTCAAACGGCTCATCCACAATCAGTCGCTCCGCCTGTTCTTCTCCGAGAATCGGTCCCCACGCTTCCAAGTAGGCATCACGATTTCCCTCTGCCACCCGGACATGGAGTCCTCTCTCAAGCACTGTCTCGATCTCGCCAAACGTATCCTTCTCGATCTCCGGCGGAACCTCGGATGCAAAGAAAAGTTCCGTCAGGCTCTCTCCACTCAGACTCTCTGACTCCAGCTTCTGCAAACTCTCCGGTAAAAATACGCGGTCTATGTATTCCGAAACCTCAAATGCCTGCGAGGCAACGCTCTCCACTCCATCCGGCACAAAATAGAGGCCGGAATTTTCTTTGGAAACCTGATACAACTTCTTTCCGTCCTTCGAGAACAGTGCTCCGTCTCGGTAATCGTAATCGGGTTCTTCCTCTCCGCCCGTCTCCAGATGGTTCATCCCAAGCTCTGATCCCCAGGCGAACAGATACCGCCCGTAGGCACTCTCCGGAACAATCAACGTCGCATTGTTCAGACAGCTCAGATTGATCTCCGGCGGAGTCGCAGACAGAAACGTCATCTCATGAATCGAATTCTTGCTCGACAGAGACACAACCTCAATGTCCTTTGGAACCTCCACGCTCTCACACTCAAGTGGAATTCCGATGAGTTCCTTCTTGAGCTTGTCAAACAGTATCCCGTCTTTCACCGTAAAATACCGGTTTTTCTCAGATACCTGATATTCTTTTTTTACTTCAAACGCAGGACTGTCAATAAACTGAACGCTCTCCGGAATCCATGCAGTCTCCGCCACATCATCGGCAATAAAAAACATATCCTGCTCTACACCCTGAATTCCCTGTGGAATCTCAAAACGTTCCTGCTTGGATGGCCAAAACGTCAGCTTCTGCTCTAAAAAGAGACTTCCGGTTGTCCGATCCTCATTGACATCAAATACCCCATAAAACTCGTCCGGCAGTGGGGTTCTCGAAAGCGGATAGAACACATATCTTCCCGGTTTGTCCACCTTGAAATAGCTTCCTATATCCTCTCCGCCCTCCGTCAGAGACCACTGCGGGAACAGCTCTGTCATCCAGTCTCCAAACGACTCCCAGCTTTCCGCACTTGCGAGTTTCATCGTCTCATTTGGCAGATAGATTTCGCTTCCCTCATCCAGGTAAATCGTATCCAAGACTTCCCGGCTGCCATCCTCGTCCGGCATTCCCATCATCACAAGCTTGCTGTACTCGACCGGAAACGTGTAAGAGACCTCCTGCCACGGACAATTTGCATTTCCGCGGAAATAAAAGGTTACCGTCATATCCTTCGTGGCAGTCTCCGGAAACTCTCCGATGCGGAAATTGTCATTGTAGTCCGTCAGACGGTATCTCGTTCCTCCCACATCGACATAGGCGTAAAGAGAGCAGAGCAATTTCCATTTCGTCAGAACCGCTCCCTGATAAAGGGTCTCCGCCGAGTCATCAATACACGGAATCAGGATAAGCTGTGCATCCTGGGCACGCTCATCCGAAATAATTCCCGTGTCCGGAAATGACGGATAGATCGCTGAGTCCCCGCTCCACGACGGGTCTTTCGGAAGTTGTGGTTTCTCGGAACTGTCCGGATAGTCCGGATCGCTTAAATTGAAATCCTTTCCCTCGGTCGGATTATTGCCCGGCTTATCCGGTGTAGGAGTCGGACTTGGGCTTGGTGTGTCCGGGTTCGACGGAGTCTGGTTGTCCGAATGATCCGGAACGGACGGATTGTCACCACTGTTTTCTCCGCCCCCATTGCTTCCACCACCTCCGGAAGAGGACGATCCATTTTCCCGCTCACTGTCAGCCTTTCCGCTCACAATTGATCCCGCCGTGCCGGTTGGATTCTGACTGTTTCCATCTGTCAGACCTCCTGCCACATTTCCAATCGAGACATGTTCTGACTGTCCATTGTCACCCCCACCTGCGACAAGCATCATCGCACCACTGTTCTCAAAATCAGAGAGACCTCGATCGGAAGCATCGGCAGTTCCAGCCTCCGGCATCTGCTCAAGCAGAAGATTACCGGCATCCCCGGTCTGCTTCTGTGATTCATCCATCGTGACACGCGGAGAGACATCATCCATCTCCTGCCCCGTCTTCTCCTGCGCCTGCGGATCTTTCTCAAGCATCTCATTATCAGAGGAGTCCTTCTCCGGAAGATTGTTCTTCGCATAGCGATCGCTGTCCGCAAAGGAGATCTGGTTTCCTCGAAGTTCCTGACGGCTCAGAAAATATTCCGGATGGAAAAGGGCTCCCGCCTGATACTCTTTCCAGAGAACGACAGACCCTCCGGTGAAGAGCACGAGAGCAAGCGCACCTGCGACGACTCTTCCTCTCGGCATCTTTTTCCTCCATCCGTCTTTTTCAGAATTTTTTCCGTCGATCTTCTCAATCTTCTTTTGTTCCGATTTGATCTCACTCGACGGTCCATTTTCCTTTCTCTGACCGCTTTTCTCTTCTCTCATACGATTCACGCTCCGACTCGCTTTCCTTTTATCAGTATCTTTCCAATCTCTTTCTTCATCTTCTCAAAATCAATCGGCTTCGAGAAATGTCCATTCATTCCACTCTCTGCCGACAATCTCTGGTCTTCCACAAATGCATCTGCCGACAGAGCAAAAATCGGAATTGTCTTCGCATCCGGGCGGTTCATCGCACGGATCGCTCTCGATGCCGTTCTTCCATCCATCACCGGCATCTGAATATCCATGAGGATAAAGTCATATGTTCCCGGCGGGCAGACCTCAAACTGCTCAATCGCCTGCTGTCCATCCACAACCGTGTCGACCTTCGCTCCATTCATCTCAAGAATGCTGACGGCAATCTCTGCATTGACTTCATTGTCCTCTGCCATCAGAATATGCATACCCTGATAATCAAACGACTCCACAGCACGCTCCTCCTCGAGCGCCTGCTTGTCGACATTCTGGTTCTCTGCAATTGGCAGAGTCAAATAAACCGTAAAGTCTGATCCTCGCCCCTTCATACTGTCAATCACGATCTCTCCGCCCATCAGGCGCACAATCTGATCGGTGATCGCCATTCCAAGACCAGAACCACCATACTGTCTTGCAATGTGGCTGTTCTCCTGCTCAAACGGTCGAAAGATTCGGCTGACAAACGAGGTATCCATTCCGGTACCGGTATCGTGCACTCGCATCATCAGGCTGACTCTTCCATTTTCTTTCAAGAGCTGACGAAAGAGCACCCGAATCTCTCCGCTGCTCGTAAATTTGGAGGCGTTTGAGAGGAAATTCACAAGAACCTGAGACAGGCGAAGCTCGTCTCCGATGACCCAGTCGAGATCAAAATCCTGAAGCTCCACCGAAAAGGCAACACCCTTCGCCTCGATATTTTTCTGGAACATTGCTCTGAGCTGTTCTGCCATTGCCTGAAGGCTGAATGCCTTCTTCTCGAGCTCAATCTTACCCGCCTCAATTCGGGACATATCGAGAATATCATTGATGACAGACAACAGATACTGAGAGAGCTGTTCTGCCCTCTCAATATATGGCTCCGCCTGATGACCGTTCAGTTTGCCATGTGCGAGTGTGAGCATACCGATAATGCCGTTCATCGGGGTACGAATCTCGTGAGACATGTTGGAGAGGAAGGTTGTCTTGGACTGGCTGACCTCCTCCGCCTTTTCAAGTTTCTCCTCCGTCTGCGTGATCTGAGTGCGATACTGCGTGATGTCTGCAAAGCGGAACCAGTCATACTGCTCATCCCAACTCCTGAGCACTCGAATCCGATACCAGCACTCACTGTCCTTAAGCTGAATCTCTGTCTCAAACTCGCTCTTTCCATCCCATCTCTGATAGGATTTCCAGAACTTCTTTCCAAAGTTTTCATCCATCTGATCCAAAAAGCAGGTCAAATCCGCCTGCATCTGCTCTTTCGTCACACCGAACACTCGGGCAAAACTCTCTGTCTGAAATTCCGGATAGCGGTCTTTTCTGCGAATTAACAGCTCCGGCTCCCGATCACGCTCAAAGAGGATCTTTTTTTCCTGTCGCGCCCGCTTTCCGCCCCGATTCGCGCGGAAATTTCGATAATGGTATCTTCCACCCAGACTCAAGCCGGCAAGCAGCAGACAGACTGCCACAAAAACCTCCACACTAAAAATAACTGCCGGGATTCGATAGCTTCCAAGCAGTTGCAGAATCTGTATGAGTTTCTCCATTATATTATTCCCCCCGAATGTACAGTAAAAAATCCCTCTATCCCGTCTTTATATCATATCCTTATATCGTTTTTATCGTTTATATATCGCTACAATACTATGGCTTTATAGCGCTTATCGTTATTAGTATACAATAATTTTTCGCAGATGTATAGCCTTAGAAAAAGCTTCTGCCCACAAGAACATGTCAAAATTTTTGTGAGCAGAGGCAAAAAAACACTTATTCGTGCAGGCGACGGATGATCTTGAAGATGATCGTTCCCTCCATAACGGTCGGGGCATGGTGGGCAAAGAAGACAATGCCGTCGGTCGGTGAGAGGATCTGACTGATGATCTCTCCCTCAAGCGGATCAATGATTGACGCAAGCACATCCCCGCGATGCACCTCCTGACCCGGATCGACATGTCTGCGGTAGAGTCCCGGAAGATCATTTTTTACATTCGTCAGATCGTCCTCTCGGAGCACACTTGCGATGTATCCGCTGTGGCTTGTGTAGCGCAAAATTCCCATTCTCGTTAAGAAACGCAGAACCGAGGCAACCGCCATTCTTGCCGATGCCTCATCGATGTAATCCGTCGCACTCGTGTAGACGGAGAACGCATTCGTGTTCCAGATCTGCCAGTTGTAATTGAGCGTTGCCGTGTCGATCGGCTTCGGCTTGCGGATCACAACATAGGGAAGACCAAAAAGGTTTGCAAGGCTCGGATTCTGAAATCCTGTCTCCATCATGCGAATATGGGGAACAAAATCTCCCGGAATATAGAAACTCGGAAACTGAATTCCGTAACTGTATCCCTGAATCGCCTCAAATACTCCTCCCGCAATTCTCTGCGTCGTCTCGCCCTCGCTGTATCCCGGAAACATCCGGTTGATGTCCGTGTTGTCGGTCGCCCAGAACCGCTTTCCGATGTTCATCGAACTGTGGTTGACCGAAGGAATCACGAGGATCTCGTTGTCGTGGACGATCGCCCCCTTCTCCTCAAGCTCCTTGAGCGCCTTCACAAGCTGAGAACAGATGTATAGCTGTTGAACCTCATTTCCACGCATTGCTCCGACGATACATGCCGACTTTTCTCCTTTTCCGAAATGAAATCCGTAAACATCCATGTCATCCCGGTAGCAGTTTTTCAGAGTGAAAATTTTTTCTTTTCTCATTCGTAATCACCTCCCAGGACACGCGCAAGCAGAGAACCACAGGACACAACCGGATATTCGCGAAGCGTAAAGAGCATTCCGTGAATCGGCGCGCGCACTTCCTCCTCGACCGTTCCCTCAAGCGGATTAAGGATTCGTCCGATGAGTTCCCCTTCCTCCACATTTCTCCAGTGTTCCACACAGGGCACAAAGATTCCCGGTGCTCCGGCATTCAGGAATCCAACTTTTCCATCCTCGGACACAATCGGCTCCTTCGGCTCAATCGTCTCTCCGTCCCAGATTCCAAGATCCTTCATCACACAGAAGATTCCGTCTGTCAGCTGGTGACAGAAACTCTCTGTCAGACGCATGCCAACACCCATCTCGACAACAACCGTCGGGGTTCCGATCGAGTTTAAGCTGTGTGCAAGCGTGGACTCGAGAACCGTTGCCGCCGCATGTACCCAGACAAAGTCCAGATTTAAGCGTTTTGCAAACGGGAGCAGTCCATCTGCCATATTGACGTTGATTCTCGCCTGTGGAATCTCTCTGAGGAAAATGTTGCTCGCATGGATGTCGAGACAGAGATCTGCACCTGCAATATCCTGCACAATCTTTGCGGCAATATGCTCTGCAACACTTCCACCCTCACTTCCCGGAAAAATTCGGTTCATATCGAGATCAAACATCGGGATTCCGCGGGAAATTGAATCCACACCGAGCGGATTTAACGCCGGGTAAATCTCTACCCGCCCTTTCAGACATTCCTTGTGTTCCCGGATTCTCCGGTTGACCTCATAACAGACATACTGACCTTCCAGCTCATCTCCGTGGGTTCCGGTCACAATGCAGATTCTCTTTCCGCTTCCATCATAGCCGTCCGGCTCTAACACATGTTTCTTCACGCGAAGCTGTTCATCCACCGCAAGTCCGACCGAGACCACATCCATCGTCATCTCTTTCATTTGCTCTGCCCTCTTTACTTCTGTCGTTTTTTATTTCTGACTTCTGTCGTCGTTTTCTCCCATCATCGGTTTCACCAACGTGAACTCTCCCAACTTATTCTTCCTGTCAAAATCACTGCGCATCCACTCTGAGTTATACCGTGGAAATCTCCTCTGACGGGTTGTCTTCTATTTCTTCTACTTCTTCTACTTTCACATAGATCTGCTGAGTCTGAGATGCAAATCCCACGAAGCACCCGCGATCGACCGCTCCATCCACGAAATCCCGCCCCTGAGAGAGACGGATATAAGAATCCTTCGCAAGACAGTTGTTCGTCGGGTCCAACCCGACCCAGACGTCGGACAGCCAGACCTCACACCATGCATGGGTTGCGCCCTCCCCGATCATCATTCCGGCGACATAGCGCGCGGGGATGCCGGAAAGACGGCAAAGCGCAATCATAATATGGGCATAGTCCTGACAGACTCCTCTTCCTCCCGCAAATGCCTCTCCCGCTGTTGTCGCCGTCGTCGTCGCTCCGGGGACATACTCGAAATGCTCATGAAGGCACTGCATCAGAAAACAGACATCCTGAAACGTCCTCACCGGAGTACCAAGCCTTTCCTCAACCTCGTGTAAAAACGCACGCAATCCCGGGTCCGGCATCGTGCGGACAGACGGAAAGCGGTACATCGGATGAAAATCCGTGCACCGTCCCTCTATCTTCTGTACGATTCCGCTCGCCTGCACCGCGAAAAAACGGTGCGGTTTTTGAATGACTCCAGTATATCCCAGATTGCCAAATCCATCCTGCGAGAGGTGAAGCAAAATCTTTGGCGACACCTCGCAGGCATAGGAAGTCAGATGTTGGATCTCATTTTCCATCGGACGACAGCGAAGCAGAACATGATGGTCCCGCACCTCCCGGTCCAGAGTCAGCGTCATTTCATATTGAAAACGCAGATTCTTCAAATCATCACCTCTGTCATTCTTTTGCAGTTAAATGATTCCGTCAAGAGACTTAAAAAACGCTCCACAGTGCATTGATCGCTTCGTAATAGCGGGATTTCCAGTCTTCTCCCAGATTAATGATCTCAGACAGCTTATCTACCTCTGACAGATTATACCCAATTCGGATTTTATGCAAGCGGTTTAGGAATTTATTGTATTCTTTTTCAATCTGGCGATACGAATAGTCGAGGCGCATGTACAGATCCAGGCGCTCCAAATACTTTCCGCACTTGATGATATTTCGGCACTCCTCGTCCTCCACATTGTCGTCGAGACAGCCCCAGAATGCGAACAGATCATCGATGACCGGCTGAAGATCGTAGACAAGTGCCTGCGAATCCTTTGCATGCTCGATGCAGTCTAGTGCCATCTGAATATAGGAGAGCGTCTTACTGCTCAGCTCATCGCGGAGCACAACCGCATTATCAAACGCGCGGAGTATATTGCTGTACACCGAGTTTGGATCATTCTCGGAAAAGAGATAGGTGCGAATGAAATCCTCCTTATCCTTGTACACCATCGGAATCGCCAGCTTCTCACAGAACTTCTTATATACTTCCTCCTCAATGTCGAGCATCTTGTCATAGTAAGTAAAAAATGTATTTAATGTCGTGAACACCCGCTCCGTGTAACGTCCAAGCCAAAACAGGTGATCTGCTTTTTCTAACGAGATAATACCCATGTGTCCTTAAATCCTCCTCCCTGAGATGAGTTTACTACAAACGAATCCGGATTTCTCGAAAATCTGGTCAGACCGCTCGGCCAGACCATTGTCTTTTCTCCGGTGAGCACAAAGGCTCTCAGATCCGCCTTTCTCGGCACGAGATGATCGCCCGGATTGCTCTCATCCACAATGTCGAGGTCAATAAAGTCGATGACCTCCTGTGCGATGAAACGGCGAGGCTCGTTGATAATAATCTGCTTGAGTTCCTCAAGTTTTTCTGCGCTCAAATCGCTTCCGAAGATGACTCCGTATCCGCCTGCCTCTGAGACATCCTTGACAACAAGACGGTTCAAATGCTCGAGAATGAAGTTGCGGTCTTTCTCATAGAATGCCAGATACGTCGGCGCATTCTTGAGGATCGCGTCTTCTCCGAGATAGTACTTGATCATGTGCGGAACAAAGTAATAGATTCCCTTGTCATCGGCAACGCCATTGCCCGGCGCATTGATCAGGGCGACATGACCACTCCGGTAGACATCCATAATACCCGGAACACCGATCAGGGACTCTGGAAGGAAGCACATCGGATCTAAGTATTCATCCGAAATCCGGCGGTAAACGGCTCCAACCTTAAGCGAGCTTCCGCCATACTGGCGATAGTAGAGGTAATTGTTCTCCACAAACAGATCCTGAGGCATCGCAAGAATCGCTCCTGAGCGCTCTGCAAGGTAAGAGTGTTCAAAGAAGGCTGCGTTATAGCGTCCCGGTGTCAGAACGACATTGATTCCGCCCGTATTCACATTGTCCATCATCTGCTTGAGCATGAACGCATAACCGCGGTTGTCCTCGATGCGGTTGTTGATAAATGTTCTCGGAGAAGCCCGACGCGTCAGTTCTCTCGCAATCATCGGATAGGAAGCTCCCGATGGGATTCTCAAGTTATCCTCGAGGATGTACCACTCGCCATCCTTCGCCTGAACGAGATCAATTCCGGAAATGTGGCTGTAAATCTTTTTCGGCGGGACGATCCCTTCACACTGTGGAAGGTATCCCTTGGAGGAAAAGATGAAATCTTCCGGAATTACCTTGTCTTTTACAATCTTTTTCTCTCCATACACATCTGCAAGAAATGCATTCAGCGCATCGACTCTCTGCGTCAATCCCTTTTGCAGAAACTCAAATTCCTTTGCTGAAATCACTCTTGGCATTGGGTCAAATGGAAATAACTGCTCATGAAATTCGTTGTTCTTGTAAATGCCGAATTTCACTCCGTACCGTGCCATCAGCCGGTTGATTCCCTCTCTGTGCTCAATCAGTTCTCTCATCAGCGCTCTCCCCTTTGTTTTTGTTCTATCCGAGCGGATATCGAATAATAGAAAAAGGCGCTCTGGGAGACCCAAAGCGCCTTTACTTTATGAAACCACTATACAACGTTTTTTCTTATTTGTCAAATTATCCATTTACAATCTCCGCATTTTCTGATAAAATAAAGTCAACTTATAAGGAGAACTAATAATCATGGATATCAACTACGAATTATATAAAGTATTCTACCATGTTGCGAATACTCTCAGCTTCTCGGAAGCCTCCAAACAGCTCTTTATTTCCCAGTCTGCGGTCAGCCAGTCGATCAAGGTCCTGGAGAAAAAGTTAAATCAACCCTTATTTATCCGCAGTACGAAGCGCGTCCAGCTGACACCGGAGGGCGAGATCCTGCTCAAGCACATTGAGCCGGCGATGAATCTGATCCGTCAGGGCGAGAATCAGCTTCTTGAGGCCAACACCCTAAACGGCGGTCAGCTTCGCATCGGCGCGAGTGACACGATCTGCCGTTACTATCTGCTTCACTATTTAAAAGAATTCCATCGTCTCTATCCGGGCGTGCACATCAAGGTCACGAACCAGACCTCTATCGCCTGCGCCAAGCTCCTTGAGTCCGGTCAGGTCGACTTTGCGATCACAAACTATCCGAACTCCGGTCTCTCAAGCAGTCATCATGTGCGGGTGATCCGCGAGTTCCACGATGTCTTTGTCGCAAATGAGGAATACTCTGACCTGCGCGGAAAGAGCGTCTCCTTAAAGGAGCTTCAGACGTATCCGATTCTGATGCTCGACCGCAAGAGCACGACGAGCGAGTTTCTGCACAGCATGTTCCAGCGCCACCAGCTCGATCTTGTACCGGAGATTGAGATTTCGAGCAACGATCTGTTGATCGACCTTGCAAGAATCGGACTCGGCATTGCCTTTGTACCGGATTACTGCATTCCGGAGGAGGAGAAAAATCTCTTTATCGTCAATCTCGAGGAGGAACTTCCGACAAGACAGATGGTGGTCGCACACAATGAGAACGTGCCGATCTCGCAGGCGGCACGACAGTTTATGGAGATGCTCTAACTCAAGCGCGGTAATTTTGAAAGGGCATGTGAAATATTATTAAAAATATGGTTACACAAAAACAGCAGAAAAACTTCTCCTGTTCCAAGAAATTTTCCTGCTGTTTTATAATTCGTATCTGTATTTCTGTATTTTGCTATGCCCGTTTACAATCGCTCTTACGCAATCTCTCTGTTCTTCTCCGGTGCAAGCTGATCCAAGACTTCCTCAAACTCCGGATTCTCTCCGTACATTCTCACAGTCAGATCTTTTGTCAGATCCAGACTGCAAACACCTAAGATCGATTTTGCATCAATCACGACACGATTATAATAAACATCAATATCAAAATCGCACTTTCCTGCTGCTGTTACAAACGCCTTTGCCTCATCCAATGTTGCCAGTCTGATTTTTCTTTCCTTCATAATAAACAACTCCTTTTCTAAATTTGGAAGAAATTAGGATATTACCATTTGCAAAACGCGTCAACAGTAACATCACGCCTACTGGTTGTGAAAGGTATATCACGTTTCCGTGTCCATGTCAAATTTCAGTGTGTACGTAAAAGCTCTTGATTTTATGGGAAAACTGTACAAATTCCGGTACCGGTTCCACTTCGTTTTGCTCTTTTTTTTGTTTTTTACAAATCCTTTGCATGCTTTTTACAGAAAAAAGCCTATACAAATTCGGAAACAAGTTCACAAAAAACCGCCATTTTTGCAGAAAAAAGGCGGTTTTTTGCGCTTACAGACTCTTTGATTTTTTATTTTTCTGTGTGGCGTCCATTCGCATCTATCAGTTTTGCGCCGGATCTGCCATCAGCTTTTTCAAGTCATCGTACTTCATCTGGAGATAATTCTTCCACGCATTCTCATCGATGAACGGATTCGGCTCAGACGGATGATCGATCATAAACTGTCTCTTGTTCAAGAGATCGACATTGACACAGTGATTCGGCATGAAGATATCGACTTTTTCATTGATCACTTTCTCGATTGAGCGCAGATACGTCTCTCTCATCGAGTAATTTGTGTCTCCAATCTCAAGCAGAAACGATTTCTGAAGCGTGTTAAATCCAAATCCCCCATAATATCCGACTCGCTTCGTCTCCTTGCCGTCTGTCACGTCAAAGAAGCAGGAAATCACGCCCTCGGTGTGACCCGGAGCCTCATGGAATTCCACTTCCGTGTTTCCAAATTTGATCTTGTCTCCCTCATGGATCTCCACATCCGGCACAAAGAGCTCATCCATGTAGTCCGTGCTCTCCTGCACAAGTGCAAGTTCCGGGTGTTCACGGAACATCTTCGCATCCAGAGCGCCAAGATAAATTTTCGTTCCAAACATTCTCTTAAAGAAGTTAACCGCTCCAATGTGATCCACATGTCCGTGGGAGAGAACCATCCACTTCACATCAGCCGGGTTAAATCCCATCTCCCAGATCGCCTGAATCAGCATTGCGGTTGCACCATTTCCGCAGTTTCCGGCATCAAACAAAAGAAGTCCCTCGCCGGTATCCACGATGTGTGCACACACCCAGCTATCCCCCACATAATACAGATTTCCGTACATCTGAAACGGCTTTACATAGCGGGATTCCTGGTTGATCCAGATACGCGCCATCGGATTTTTTTTCATTTTTTCCCGACGTTCCAGATACTCCTCATACTCTGATTTCATCGACATAATTTTTCTCTCCCTTTTCTACTATTTTTTACTTAATCATGTGAACTATCAATTTTTAAAGTTTAGGATTCGATAACCGAATTGTCAATCCATCTCCGATTGTTTTTTTTGCTCTTTTTTCTGATTTTCTGTCTTTTTATGTCCCTATGTTCAAATGGCTGAGCAGGATTTCGACTGTCCCGTCATAAGTCATAAAGTGGGAACATCGAAATCTTCTCAGCCTGAGTTTATTTTCTATTCCATTTTATTTATTCCATTTCAAGAACAAAGAAACAAATGATATGTTTGTTTGCACACCATGATTCTTTAGTACAGCGGGTACATGAACTGGGCGGTCAGCGCACAGGTGATAATTGCCAGAAGCATGTACGGAACCGTAAATTTCAGAACCTTTACCGGGTTATATCCGCCCGCTGCAAATGCAACTGCTGCCTCACCGGAACCAGACGGGAATCCAAGTGCAAACATGTTTGCGGTACCGATGATCAGCACAACGCCTCTCGGGTCCCAACCACCTGCCAGACAGATCGAAGCTGCAATCGTGATCAGAACTGCCTGAGTTGCCGTGTTGGAGAGGAAAGTCGTCATCACAATCGTTGCTGCGGAGAAGACGAACATTACCATCATCGAGCTCGGATTTTCGCCAAGGATTGCAAGAACTGCATTTCCGATCAGATCACCTGCTCCTGAGGAACCAAGAGCATCTGCGACAACCAGAACGCCTGCGATCATCCAGATCATGTCAACGGTCATTGCCTTAACTGCCTCATCCGGCTTCATCACTCCACCGTAAAGCAGAGCGAGAACACCCATGCCCGGTGCCAGATACAGAAGATTTCCGGTCCACTTGTTCAAGATCATTAAAAGCATAACAATTACAAATACTGCATAAACATAAACTTCCTGTCCGTGGGTGAGGGCATTTGCCTTCTTGGACTCTTTTAAAGCACTCTTATCAACATCTCCATCATCCTTCGGCATCAACTTCCATCCAAAAATGCAGTAACCTGCTAGAACGATCATCGACGGAATTGCAAAGAAGAATGGATCCATCATCGTCAACTGCATGGACGGATCAGAGATGATTCCCTCATAGTAACCGTTGATCTGTGCAAACGTGGATGCTCCGAGACCAATCGGGAAACGGAACTTCCATGCACACAGAACACCGAGCAGAGGAAGCAGAAGTCTCTTTGCAGTCACATCACCAGTGTTTCCGAGAGTCATCAGAAAGACGATCATGATACTGATGACTGCGGTACTCGGAATGAACTGTGCAAAAACCATACCAACAATGTAGAACATCAGGATCAGGGCAATTCCGCTCTTTCCTTTCATGCTCTGCATCATTGTGCCGATCCGTGCGACGAGACTCGTCTTTGTGAGCGCCGCACTCAGCGCAAGCATCGGTGCAATCAGAACCACAATCTTGTTTCCAAATCCAGTAAAGGCTGCTGAAAGTTTCAGCACTCCCGTTGCGGCAAGTACGATACAGCAGGTCATCGTCGTCACACCAAACGGTACTTTATGCCAGACGAACATTACCATCATAAACAATGTCACCGCAAGTACAATATACATTTCCATTACGCTTCTCCTTTGAAAAATCCCTGATTCCAGTTTGTCTCTTCTGTCGTTACCGTTCATGCGTTGCACAAACGGTAACTGTTGTTTCCACTTATTTTTCGTCTTCTTTTTCCATCACCGCGCGAACCTGGCGCACTCTCTCATCAACGAACTGTGCCCAGATCGTGTCATCGAGGAATGGCTGACTCTCATCGGTGTACTGTCCTGCACGATCTACAATCTCGATCTGATTCGGATGGCTCGGAAGTGCAATATCCACATGGATGTTGCGGACTTTCTCTGCGTCATTTAAGAAACGCTCGCGCAGATCCGGGGTCAGATAATGGCTCGTCGCATAATACTTGTTGTTCATCGTATTGGCGCCGACACCGCCATGCATGCCGACCACATATTTCTCTCCGTTTGCCGGATTTGTCACGGTCCAGAAAAAGCTCGTGCAACCAACGGTATGACCCGGAGTCAGCATTGTGCGGATCTCCACATTTCCAAGGCAAATCGGCTCATCATCTGAGAAGAAACCATCCGGCTCAAACGGCTGTGGATGATCGTCTTTGTCGATTGCGATTGTCTCGTCCGGACATGCCTTCATGAACTCCCAGTCCTCCTTGGACATATAGAGTGGTGCTCCGGTCAGCTCCTTCATCGCCCGTGCTCCACCACAGTGGTCAAAGTGTGCATGGCTAATCAGGATCATCTTGATGTCTTCCGGTTTATAGCCGAGACGATAAATCGAATCCACAAGCATATAAAGGCTCTCTGTGATTGCCGTATCAATCAAAATCAGTCCGTCTCCGGTGTCAATCAGGTAACAGCCCACCCAAGTCTGACCTGCGACATACCAGGTCTGTGGAGCCACCTGAAACGGTTTGATCGCCAGCGTCCATGGCTTATAGGCCAGTGTCGCTACCGGATCTTTTGTCGGTGGTGTGCATCGAAATCCCATGTGAATACTCTCCTTTTTCCTTAACGAAATCATTTTTTGATCTCTTGTTATTTTTACTATTTTCTTTTCAACAACGTTGTTTTTTTGATCTGTTTTTATTATAATTATCCCAATAGCTAAATACAACTTATTGATAATTATATTTTCTCTAATTATTTATTAGATATATTCGTTAACAAATTTGCGAAATATCGATCGCCAGGATTTGAAAAAAAGAGCATTTTAAAGAAAAGAAACAAAGGAAGAAAAAGAAACAAAAAGAAAACAAAGAAAGAAGGATAAGAAGAATATGGATCTTCATCAGTTGGAATACATTCTTACAATTGAACAGGAAAAGAGCATTTCCCGGGCAGCGGAACGGCTGTTTCTCACACAACCTGCACTGAATCAGCAATTACTGCGCCTTGAGAAGGAACTTGGAACTCCTCTCTTTGAGCGCCGTAATCGGACGATGCTTCCTACTTACGCAGGAAGAATTTATCTGAATACTGCCAAAGAAATGCTCTCGATGAAAAAAGAGACCTATAAAATGATTCACGACATTGCCGAGGAACGGCGCGGTGAAATATCGATTGCCTACACCCCGGAGGCGGGATCACGGATGTTCGCCAAGATCTATCCGGTCTTTCATCAGAAATATCCAGATATCACGTTTAAGATCCATGAAGCCCGCGTCAAGGAGATGGAGCGTCTGATTCTTCAGAAGGTTGTGGACTTTGCCTGCAATTCCTACTATGAGCGGAGCATACACCCGGATCTCGAGTACATCAACATGGATTCCGAATATATGGTGCTCGGCGTTCCGTCCTCCCACCCGCTCGCCCACCTTGCCGGTGAAAAGAGCTGGGAGACCCTGCCCGAGATCAACCTTTCTCTGTTTCGGGACAATTCGTTTATCCTTCTCGGAAAAGAGACCCGAATGCGCGATATGATCGATCTGTGTTTCTCTAATGTCGGATTCTCCCCGAAGATTCTGTTTGAATCCATCAGCACGGCAACCGTTGTCAGCATGGTCAAATCCCAGATTGCTCCGGCTTTCTTCCCACAGTCCTACGTCCGCCCGAGCGAGGAGATCGTCTACTTTACGGTTCCGCCAAGACTTCGCTGGATGAGAAGCATCTCGTTTTTGAAGGGTTCTTACCTGACAAAACCGGAAAAGTATTTCATCGCACTTGCGACCGACTATGTGCGCGGGCAGGTAGATAAGAGTCTGGGGTTATAAATCAGTCATTTTTCTGATAGGACAACTTTTTAGTTTTCGGGTCTTTTGTGAATTTTGCAAAGAATTCACTCCAGACTTCCTCACACTCAGACGGCCAGGTCGCATGTGCCTTCGTCGCCGTCTCTGTCAGATGAAGCATCGGAACGCCCCCCTCTGTCTCAAACACATAGTGAGTGAGCAATCCCTTCTGGTAACTGCAATGTTTGCCCTCATCCATGTAAGTGTAATCCGCCCAGTGCTTCGTGAGCTGATAGCGGTCGCACCAGTAATCCACTAATCTTTCAGATCCGGAAAATCCGCCCTTAAATGCCGAGTCACAGCATCCAAGATTTGCCATGATCGCAATGTCTGATCCCTCAATCGGAGGATTCTCCTGCTCGCCCCGCATAACTGCCTCAATATCAATATCTCTTGCGGAGAACGGAGCGACTGCCGTAAAGTAATCCGGGCGGTACGCTGCACATGCCCAGCTCATCATTCCGCCTGAAGACTGACCGCTTCCATAAATCCGTCTCTGATCCACCGGATAATTCTCAATCAGCCACTCATAGACATAATCGAGAAATTTCATGTCTGCCGGGCGCTCCGGCTGAGGATTTCCTGTATTCCACATCGGACGGAATATATTGTTTGTGCGAATCTCACTGATCTCACGAACCTCATTCGGCTCAGAAGCGGACATCATCACAATCATAAAGCCATGACGGTCTGCGACCGTGCTCCAGCCGATACGGTCTGCGATCTCATCCCCACCTCCACCTGCACCGTGGAAAACAAAGACAACCCCAGTTTGTAGAAAAAAGCGAAATTAAAAACGTCGCCAACGCGATTTGTCGCCTGTTTGAAGAAAAAAGCGGAATCAGGCTCAAGGTATAAAACTCATTTTTCTAATCGAGTAGGAGGCGGTGACTAACCGCCGTCCTCTCACACCACCGTG
>NZ_CFAHBC010000031.1:0-30365 GCF_983179755.1 Brotaphodocola sp.
TTACTAACCATCTTCGTACTCTCCTTAATTATTTCTTACCAGTCTTACCAACTTTGCGTCTGATCGTCTCATCCGCATACTTGATGCCCTTGCCCTTGTACGGCTCCGGAGCTCTCTTGGAACGGATCTCTGCAGCGTACTGGCCAACTTTCTCTTTATCGATACCCTTAACCGTGATCTTATTCTGTCCGTCGAGAACGGTCTCCAGACCCTCCGGGTCCTCCATCTCTACCGGATGAGAATAACCAAGGTTCAGAGTTAATTTCTTACCCTGCTTGGATGCTCTGTAACCTACACCGTTAACCTCAAGAACCTTCTCATAACCAGCAGTAACACCAACTACCATGTTGTTGATCAGGGTTCTGGTCAGACCATGAAGAGACTTCATCTTCTTCAGATCGTTCGGTCTGGTTACTACGATATGTCCATCCTCTTCTTTGATGTCCATCTCTACTGGAAGCTCTCTCTCAAGAGTTCCCTTCGGACCTTTTACAGTCACTTTATTATTCTCAGCAATCGTAACAGTTACACCTGCCGGGATTGCGATAGGCATTCTTCCGATACGTGACATGCCACTTACCTCCTACTTAAATTTTCGGAAAACGCTTTCCTGCGTCTTCTGTTTTCAGTTACATCATATATCCGCTTCCTCACTCAGAAAACGGATGCGAAATACCAGCGGTCTTCGCGGAGATCTCAGTTTTAAGCTGAAATTACCAAACGAATGCCAGAACCTCGCCACCTACACCTAAACGACGAGCTTCCTTGTCGGTAACTACGCCCTGGTTTGTAGAAATGATTGCGGTACCAAGTCCACCGAGAACTCTCGGCAGATCCTCTTTGTTTGCGTAAACACGCAGACCCGGCTTAGAGATTCTCTTAATTCCGGTGATGATCTTCTGATTCTTGTCTGCGCCGTACTTCAGCGTGATGTGGATGGTCTTGAATGCGCCGTCCTCTACGATGTCGTACTTCTGAATATAACCCTCGTTAACCAGGATGTCAGCGATAGCGAGCTTCATCTTGGAAGAGGGAACATCTACGGTATCATGTTTTGCAGTGTTTGCGTTACGGATTCTGGTAAGCATATCTGCAATCGGATCGCTCATAGTCATGGTAGATAATTCCTCCTTGTATATACTGATTGGTTTCCTTGTCTGGACCTACACCCCAGTCAACCAAGCTCATCCGTCGCCATAATGGCTCGGATTCGCTAAGTTTCGGGATGGGCTTTCAGCGATCGCTCTACTAAGTTCATCCTTCGCCTTACAGCTCGGATTCACTAAGTTTCGCGATGGGCTTTCAGCCTACCAGCTTGCCTTCTTTACGCCCGGGATCTGGCCCTTGTATGCCAGTTCTCTAAAGCAGATACGGCAGATGCCATATTTTCTTAAATAAGCATGCGGACGTCCGCAGATTCTGCAACGATTGTACTCTCTGGTGGAGAACTTTGCAGGACGCTGCTGCTTGATCTTCATTGAAGTCTTAGCCATGGATCTTTCCTCCTATTATTTTGCAAACGGCATATTGAATAATGTCAAAAGTTCACGAGCTTCCTCATCGGTCTTGGCAGTGGTAACGAAGATGATATCCATACCTCTTACCTTGTCAACTTTATCGTATTCAATCTCAGGGAAGATCAGCTGCTCTTTGATGCCCAGAGCGTAGTTTCCTCTGCCATCGAAAGCGTTCGGGTTCACACCGCGGAAGTCACGTACACGCGGCAGAGCCAGGTTGATCAGACGATCAGCGAACTCATACATCTTCTCGCCACGCAGGGTAACCTTACATCCGATCGGCATACCCTCTCTGATCTTGAAGTTTGCGACAGACTTCTTTGCCTTGGTGGTAACTGCCTTCTGGCCAGTAATCAGCTCTAAGTCTCTTACTGCAGAATCCAGAACCTTGGCATTCTCTTTTGCTTCACCAACGCCCATGTTGATAACGATCTTATCAAGCTTCGGGACTTCCATGATGTTCTTGTATCCAAATTTTTTGATCAGAGCGTCAACGATCTCGTTCTGATACTGTTCTTTTAATCTTGCCAACTCTCGTTCCTCCTCTCTGCAATTAGTCGATTACTTTACCGGTTGCCTTTGCGACGCGGACTTTCTTGCCGTCCTTGATCTCAAAACCAACTCTGGTTGCCTTGCCATCAACTACCAGCATTACGTTGGAAGCGTCGATTGCAGCCTCGTGCTTTACGATGCCGCCCTGCGGATTTCCTGCATTCGGCTTCGTGTGCTTGGTAACCATATTACATCCTTCAACAACAACCTTACCGTCCTTAACCTGAAGAACTTTACCGGTCTTGTCTTTATCTTTTCCCGTGATAACCTTTACCAGGTCGTCTTTCTTGATCTTCTGCACAGTGGACACCTCCTTACAGTACTTCCGGAGCCAGAGAAACGATCTTCATGAACTGCTTCTCACGAAGTTCTCTTGCAACCGGCCCAAAAATACGGGTTCCTCTTGGGGTCTTGTCATCCTTAATAATTACTGCTGCGTTCTCATCGAACTTGATATAGGAACCGTCTTTACGACGTGCGCCCTTAACGGTACGTACAACAACGGCCTTAACAACATCGCCCTTCTTTACAACGCCACCTGGTGTTGCATCTTTAACGGAAGCGACGATGACATCGCCAATATTAGCATATCTTCTGGTAGATCCGCCCATAACACGAATGCACAGTAACTCTTTTGCTCCGGTGTTATCAGCAACCTTCAGTCTTGTTTCCTGCTGAACCATGCCTGATACTCCTTCCTGCTTTACTTCGCCTTCTCGATAATCTCAACCAGTCTCCATCTCTTGTCCTTAGACAGCGGTCTGGTTTCCATAACTTTAACGGTATCGCCCTTACCGCACTCGTTGTTCTCGTCATGAGCTTTCAGCTTAACGGTCTTCTTCACGATCTTGCCGTATAAGGGATGCTTAACGTGGTCCTCAATAGCAACTACGATGGTCTTATCCATCTTATCGCTTACGACCTTACCAACGCGGGTTTTTCTTAAATTTCTTTCCACGGTCATTTTTCCTCCTTATGCCAGCTTGGACTTCTCAGTAATAACAGTCTGAATCCGGGCAATGTTCTTGCGAACCTCTTTGATCCGGCTGGTATTGTCCAACTGATTGGTTGCATTCTGGAATCTCAGGTTAAAGAGTTCCTTCTTTGCTGCTACTAACTCCTCGTTCAGCTCAGCAGCAGACTTAGCCTGTAAACTTTCTACGAACTTATTAGTTTTCACTGTTATCACCGCCTTCTAACTCTGCTTTGGAAGCAATCTTACATTTGCAGGGTAACTTGTGCATGGCAAGACGCAGAGCCTCACGAGCAGTCTCCTCAGAAACGCCAGAGATCTCGAACAGTACGCGACCTGGCTTAACAACTGCTACCCAGTACTCTACTGCGCCCTTACCGGAACCCATTCGGGTCTCAGCCGGCTTTGCGGTTACTGGCTTATCCGGGAAAATCTTGATCCAGACTTTACCACCACGCTTGATGTAACGGGTCATAGCTACACGAGCTGCCTCGATCTGATTGGACTTGATCCAGCACGGCTCAGTTGCTACCAGACCGAACTCACCATAGTTAATCTTATTTCCTCTTAAAGCCTTACCAGCCATAGTTCCACGGAACTGTTTGCGGCGCTTTACTCTCTTCGGCATTAACATTATTTATCGCTCCCTTCCTTTTTTCCTCTAGTCGGAAGTACCTCGCCTTTGTAGATCCAAACCTTAACGCCAAGCTTGCCGTAGGTGGTATCTGCCTCAGCGAAACCATAGTCAATATCTGCTCTCAGGGTCTGCAGCGGAATAGTTCCCTCGCTGTAGAACTCGGTACGTGCGATATCCGCACCGCCAAGACGTCCGCCAACAGCGGTCTTGATTCCCTTGATACCGGTCTTCATGGAACGACCCATGGTAGACTTCATTGCACGACGGAAGGACACACGGTTCTCCAGCTGCTGTGCGATGTTCTCAGCAACGAGCTGAGCGTCACGATCCGGTCTCTTGATCTCTTTGATATCGATGAATACCTTCTTGTCGGTCATCTTCTGAACTTCAGCTTTCAGCTTCTCGATCTCAGAACCACCCTTACCGATAACTACGCCCGGCTTTGCGGTGAAAACGATGATCTTAACTCTGTCAGAAGCACGCTCGATCTCGATCTTGGAGATACCAGCGCTGTACAGCTTCTTCTTGAGGAAGGTACGGATGTTGTAATCTTCTACCAGGTTGTCTGCGAAGTTGCCTTCTGCATACCACTTGGAATCCCAGTCTTTAATAACGCCGACTCTGATGCCGTGCGGATTAACTTTCTGTCCCATAATTGCCTCCTATTTATCTCTCATTCAGAACAACGGTGATGTGGCTCATTCTCTTCTCGATTCTGTAAGCACGTCCCTGTGCTCTCGGGTGTACTCTCTTCATGATCGGGCCGTTGTTTGCATAGCATTCTTCTACGTAAAGCTTAGCCGGGTCCATGTTGTTGTTGTTTACTGCATTTGCAACAGCAGACTCAAGCAGCTTCCGAATCAGGGAAGAAGCATATCTGGGATTATAAGTTACAATACCAAGTGCGGTCTGCACATCTTTGCCTCTGATGGCATCTAATACGAAGCAAGCCTTCTGAACGGATACACGAGCGTAAGACAGCTTTGCGCTTGGTCTGGTATCCTTCTGGGCATTTCTTTCTCTCTTAATCTGACTTCTATGTCCTTTAGCCATTGCTAAATTACCTCCTTTCGCTCATGCCGATTAACGTTTGGTCTTCTTCTCGTCTTTACCATGTCCTCTGTAGGTTCTGGTAGCTACGAACTCACCAAGCTTGTGGCCTACCATATCCTCGGTAACATATACCGGAACATGCTTTCTACCGTCATGAACTGCAATTGTATGTCCAACCATCTGCGGGAAGATAGTAGAACGACGAGACCAGGTCTTGATAACCTGCTTCTGTCCCGATGCGTTCTGCGCGTCAACCTTTTTCAGCAGGTGCGCGTCAGCAAATGGTCCTTTTTTTAATGAACGTGCCATAGGTGTCTTCCTCCTTCAATTATTTAATGGTCTTGCCGTTACGTCTTCTTACAATCAGCTTATTAGACTGCTTGTTCTTCTTGCGGGTCTTCAGTCCCAGAGCAGGCTTGCCCCAAGGAGTGCACGGACCCGGACGGCCGATACCAGTCTTACCTTCACCACCACCATGCGGATGGTCATTCGGGTTCATAACGGAACCGCGAACGGTAGGACGAATTCCCATATGGCGTTTTCTTCCAGCCTTACCGATATTAACCAGGTTGTGCTCGCCGTTACCTACAACACCGATAGTTGCGCGGCATGCGATCGGAACCATTCTCATCTCGCCGGACGGAAGTCTCAGAGTAGCGTACTTACCTTCCTTAGCCATCAGCTGTGCAGCGTTACCAGCGGAACGAACCAGCTGACCACCCTTACCCGGGTACAGCTCGATGTTGTGGATCTGAGTACCAACCGGAATGTTAGCCAGCGGTAAGCAGTTACCTACTTTAGCCTCAGCCTCAACGCCACTCATAACCTTCATTCCGTCGGTCAGACCAGCCGGAGCAAGGATATAAGCCTTGGTTCCATCTGCATAGCAGATCAGTGCGATGTTAGCGGTTCTGTTCGGATCGTACTCGATACCGATTACAGTTGCCGGAATACCGTCTTTGCTGTTTCTCTTGAAATCGATGATTCTATATTTTCTTCTGGAGCCACCTCCACGATGTCTCACAGTGATCTTACCCTGATTGTTGCGTCCTGCATTCTTCTTTAAAGAAGTAACCAGAGACTTCTCTGGAGTGGTCTTCGTGATCTCAGCGAAGTCAGAACCGGTCATATGTCTTCTGGACGGTGTATATGGGCGGTATGTTTTAATTCCCATGACGTTCTCCTTTCAAACTTTCACACGCTTCGCAACAGCTCCGCGTGTTTCTTTATCACGGCACAGTATAGTCTCGTAATCATCACTACGCCGTATATTTTACATAAGTTCATCGCAAAGCCGACTGGCTGAGCGATGAATTTTCAATACCTTACAGACCAGCGAATACCTCGATCTCCTTGCTATCCTCAGTCAGCTGAACGATAGCCTTCTTGGTTGCTGCGGTCTTACCGAAGGTCATTCCTCTTCTCTTGTTCTTGCCTTCGTTGTTCATGGTATTTACACTCTTAACCTTGGTGCCCGGGAACATCTTCTCAACGGCATCCTTGATCATAGCCTTGTTAGCATCGGTGTGTACCAGGAAAGTATATTTCTTCGTAGCCATTGCGTTCATGCTCTTCTCGGTGATAACCGGCTTGAGAATGACATCAAAATACTGAACGTTTGCCATTATGCGTACACCTCCTCGATGTTTGCGACAGCAGTCTTGGTAGCTACTACTGTGTTGTACTTCAGAATGTCATATACGTTGATCGTATTAACATAAGCAGTCTTTACAGACGGGATATTCTTAGCGGACTTAACTACGTTCTCGCTGTCCTCGCCGATAACAACCAGAGCCTTGGAAACCTTCAGGTTGTTCAGAACGGTCTGGAACTTCTTGGTCTTGATCTCGTCAAGCTTCAGCTCATCAACAACGATGAACTTGTTCTCCTGAACGCGGGTGGTCAGTGCAGACTTCAGAGCTGCTCTCTTCTCCTTCTTGTTCAGGGTGATGGTGTAGTCTCTCGGAACCGGAGCGAATACGGTACCGCCGCCCTTCCACTGCGGAGATCTGGTTGAACCCTGTCTTGCATGACCGGTTCCCTTCTGTCTCCACGGCTTTCTTCCGCCTCCAGATACCTCAGAGCGGGTCTTTGCCTTCTGAGTGCCCTGACGCTTGTTTGCAAGCTGAGCAACTACTGCAAGGTGTACCAGGTGCTCATTTACTTCAACACCAAACACCGCATCGTTTAAGTCGATCTTGCCGACTTCATTACCTTCCATATTGTAAACAGATACGTTTGCCATCTGTGTGTTCCTCCTTTCTCGTCAAGGCTTACTTGCTAGCCTTCACTGTTTCTTTCAGCGTTACTAAAGATTTCTTCGGTCCTGGAACAGCGCCCTTAACCAGAATCAGATTATTCTCAGCGTCAACTCTGACAACCTGAAGATTCTGAACGGTTACCTGCTTGCTTCCCATGTGACCCGGCATTCCCTTACCCTTGAATACCTTGCTCGGATCGGAACATGCACCGTTGGAACCCTGATGACGATGGAACTTAGAACCATGAGCCATCGGTCCTCTGTGCTGTCCAAATCTCTTGATCGCGCCCTGGAAACCTTTTCCCTTAGAAACAGCAGTTGCATCGATCTTATCGCCAGCAGCGAAGATGTCAGCCTTGATCTCGTCCTTTACGGAGTAATCTTCTGCGTTCTCAAAACGGAACTCTCTGATAAATCTCTTATAAGAAACACCAGCCTTGTCGAAGTGTCCCTTTACCGGCTTGCTAACCAGTTTCTCTCTCTTGTCAACAAAACCAACCTGTACGGCCTTGTAGCCATCGTTCTCCATGGTCTTAACCTGCGTTACTACGCACGGACCAGCCTGAAGAACCGTTACCGGAACCAGTACACCGTCTTCGTTGAAGATCTGGGTCATTCCGACTTTGGTAGCTAAGATAGCTTTCTTCATTTCATTTCCTCCTTACAGCGGATTACCTTTTTTTGGCAATCATACTAAAGTCTTATTTCTGCTTCATTTTGATATCGATATAAACACCAGCCGGCATTTCCAGCTTAGACAGTGCATCTACGGTCTTCTGGCTCGGGGTGGTGATATCAATCAGTCTCTTGTGAGTTCTCTGCTCGAACTGCTCTCTGGAATCTTTGTACTTGTGTACCGCTCTCAGAATTGTTACAACCTCTTTCTTGGTCGGTAACGGCACCGGTCCGCTCACCTGTGCTCCTGTTTTCTTTACGGTCTCGATAATTTTTCCGGCAGACTGATCAACCAGCTGGTGATCGTAAGCCTTTAACGTGATTCTCATTACTTGACTTGCCATAAAAAAAGTCGCCTCCTTTTCGCACTTTTCATTCGAAGTACGACAAGCGGTGACTGTACACTTCTCCGTGTGTGTCGCCCTGGACCCACACTGCGTTACTGCATTACTCTATCTCTCGATACTTAATCTCGATCTTAATTACAGCTGTTCAATTTGTACAGTGACTTGTCGTCAGTTTCCTAACTTGACATTCGCTCCGCGGAAAACCTACCTCATCCCAGGTAGCAACCTCTCGTTTCATCGCTATCATGTCACAGCTTCCCTATAATATCATGTCTTTTTGGAAATTGCAAGCGGTTTTTAAATTATTTTTATGTTTTTTTATGGATACATTGTCTGGCGCGACGTAGGCAAAAAAGGATGGGCAAACCCGTGTGAGAACGAGTTTTCACACCTTATTTCGCCGGAGGCGCGCCCCATTATATACTGAATATAAATATGCTTCCCCTTCGCTTTACTCGCTCCAAGCGCTCCACTCCGGCTCTCTCGGCTCGGTGTAATCGCCTCCGCTTACAACCTCGTCATCTTCTTTCACGAGGATTCCACTGCTGTTTGTCTTATATTTCGTTCCTGTCTTGTCTTTTACAGTTGTATTCTTCACAATCTTTCCGGATGTATTGACGACATAATTGTTGTAGCGATTTCCCTGTGGAATCGAGAAAACTGTATACTGATCCCCACTGTCGGCTTTCTGGAGTTTTCCCATATAATATAGAGAATTATCCTTCACTCCGGTGTAACCCTCTCCGCCTGGAGCGAAATAATAATTCACCTGATCGCCAGCCTCATCGAGCGTAAACTTTCCTTTTAAGAGACAGCTCTGACTGCGGTCTCCAAAATAGTAGGCGGTGTAAGAATCCCCATCACTTCCCGAGTAGATTTTCTGTACCCCATAGACCGGCACTCCTCTCTCATCAAATAGATAGGTATTTCCTCCGATTTTTGAAAAATCATTCTTCTTGGCACCTCCACGCTCCGACCCCGTCTTCGGCACACCCTTGCTGTTGAAATAGAACCACTCGACATCGTGGTCGTACTGTCCCTGAAGATCTTCCGGCGGATTGATTGAGTACCAGCCCGTTTTGACCTGACCATTCTCATCCACATAGCGATAGTCGGCAATATTATCCGAATCCGATCCGGTCACACATACCCAACCTGTCTGCATGGCTCCATACTCATCAAGGCAATAATAGGAACCACCAATTTTCTTCTGACTGATGTTGTCCTTCTTCTCATCCGGCAGAACTTTCTTTCCTGTACTTCCAAAATAATACCATTTCTTTCCGTCATCCGTTTCCCACGGTGCCGGACGTTTATAGCTATCCTTCTCATCTTCCGGCGGATCAAGCTTCTGCCATCCTGTGAGCATCACACCATTTTCATCGGAATAATATCGGTTATCGTCAATCCAGCCTGTCTGCATGATGCCCTTCTCATCAAAGTAATGCAACTTGCCGTCAATTTTCTCCCATTTGCTCTTTACGCATTTGCCACTCTGATTAAAATAATAGTAATCATATCCTGATGTCTTAGAAGAATTCTCAACCTGAAGCCATTTATCGGAAATCCGGATTCCGTTTTCATCCACATAACTGTTGTCATCATCGACCCAGGAACTGACTGCCATCTGTCCGTTGCTGTCGAGATAGCGCATCGCTCCGTCCGCGCCCTGACGCCATGCATTCGTCACACGAGTATCGTTTACTCCATAATATACCCAGGTTCCATTTTCCTGCGTCCACCCGGAAGCCCATGCAGGTACTCCAAAACTGATCGATAATGCTGTGGCAAACATCACCGCCGTCAAATATTTTTCTTTTCTCATACTTCTTCCTCTCACGTTATTTTATCCTTATTATACACGTCCTGCTTTCTACGGTAAATGAAAACCTGTTATTTTTCAATCAGAATCCCTGCAATTCTGCGTTCTATTCCATCTACAAAAATCACCCGTACAACGATCAACAAGATTGTATAAAGGTGATGTAGCCAAAACAATCAATCAATGCTATAATAAGACAATCGCAAATTTGTAAGCAAACAGATTCTTCTATCGGCAGAATACTCCGATTTAAAAGCGAATGGAAAACGAATGATTTTACCGCGAGAGGATATTCGCGGTTCTCAAAGAAAGGCAGGATATACTATGTGGTTAGCAGATAACTGGAAAGACTACCAGGTAATCGACTGCTCCAGAGGTGAAAAACTGGAGCGTTGGGGAAATTATCTCCTTGTTCGTCCGGACCCGCAGGTCATCTGGGACACTCCGCGCGAGCACAAGGGATGGAGACACATGAACGGTCATTATCACCGCAGCGCAAAGGGTGGCGGTGAGTGGGAGTTTTTCGATCTTCCGGAGCAGTGGACGATCGGATACCGTGGACTCACCTTCAACTTAAAACCGTTCAGCTTCAAGCACACCGGACTCTTTCCGGAGCAGGCAGCAAACTGGGATTGGTTCAGTGACAAGATCCGTCAGGCAAATCGCCCGATCAAGGTCTTAAATCTTTTTGCATACACAGGCGGTGCGACTCTCGCAGCTGCAAAAGCAGGAGCTTCCGTCACTCACGTCGACGCTTCCAAAGGAATGGTTGCCTGGGCAAAAGAGAACGCGGTTTCCTCCGGTCTCTCAGATGCCCCGATCCGCTGGCTTGTCGATGACTGTGTGAAATTCGTAGAGCGCGAGATCCGCCGTGGCAATCACTACGACGCGATCATCATGGACCCGCCGTCCTACGGCCGTGGACCAAAGGGTGAGATCTGGAAAATTGAAGACGCCATCCACCCACTCGTCAAGCTGTGTGCACAGCTTCTCTCCGACGATCCGCTGTTTTTCCTGATCAACTCCTACACAACCGGTCTCGCTCCGGCTGTCCTGACTTACATGATCTCTCTCGAGGTCGTTTCCAAATACGGCGGTCATGTGGACTCTCAGGAAATCGGTCTCCCGGTAAAGGAAACCGGACTTGTTCTTCCGTGCGGTGCTTCCGGAAGATGGGAGAAATAAATTTCTATCAAAAAGATTTTCCTGTCATACAAAAAAATGGCTTGCGCAACTAAAACGGTTACGCAAGCCACTTTTCTTTCTTACTTTTGCGATTCTTATGCCTCCGGCTTCTCGATCTGAACGATCGCTGCCTTCTGCATCGGAATACGGCAGTTCTTGTTATTTCCAAACTCTACGATTACCGTATCGTCTGTCATATCGATGATCACACCGTAAAAACCACTGCTTGTCAGAACGGTATCGCCTACTGCTACGGAAGCAATCAGCTCTTCCTGTTTCTTCTTCTCTTTCTGCTGTGGGCGAATTGCCGTAAAATACATCAGAGCACAGAAGAAAATAATATAACCCACCAGAAGCGGCATAGACATTCCTGTTGCCTGTAACATGATACAAACTCCTCCTTATTCTCCCGCTTCCATTCCTGCCAGCTTTTCTGCTTTATAGGCTGCATAGCGGTGCTGTTCGATCGCTTCGCGAATCTCCGTCATCATTGTATTATAAAAGTACAGATTATGCAAGACACATAATCTCATTCCGAGCATTTCTTTCGCCTTGAACAGATGACGAATATACGCTCTGCTGTAAGAACGGCATGCCGGACACTGGCATCCCTCCTCGATCGGACGAGGGTCCAGTTCATATTTCTGGTTCAGCAGATTCAGCTTTCCATGATTCGTGTATACATGGCTGTGACGACCATTTCTTGACGGATATACACAGTCAAAGAAGTCTACGCCTCTGTCCACTGCTTCCAGAATGTTCGCAGGAGTTCCGACACCCATGAGGTAAGTCGGCTTGTTCTGCGGAAGGTGAGGAACGGTCACATCAAGGATGTGATACATCTCCTCATGCGTCTCTCCGACTGCAAGTCCACCGATTGCATAGCCATCGAGATCCATATCTGCGATCGTCTTTGCATGAGCAATTCGGATCTCATCGACAACACCACCCTGATTGATACCAAACAGGAGCTGTTCTTTGTTGATCGTATCCGGCAGAGAATTTAAGCGAGCCATCTCTTTCTTACAGCGCTCAAGCCATCTCGTCGTCCGTTCTACCGAATTCTGAATGTAAGAGCGCTCTGCATGGCTCGGCGGACACTCATCAAATGCCATCGCAATCGTGGAAGCGAGATTCGACTGAATCTGCATGCTCTCCTCCGGTCCCATAAAGATCTTATGACCATCGATATGAGACTGGAAGTAAACGCCTTCCTCCTTGATCTTTCTTAAACCTGCAAGGGAGAAAACCTGAAATCCGCCGGAGTCCGTGAGGATCGGGCGATCCCAGTTCATAAACTTGTGCAGACCGCCAAACTGTTTGATCAGCTTGTCACCGGTGCGCACATGCAGATGGTAGGTGTTGGAAAGCTCCACCTGAGTACCGATCTGGCGCAGGTCATCGGTGGAAACTGCGCCTTTGATTGCAGCCACCGTACCTACGTTCATAAACAACGGCGTCTGGACGGTTCCGTGAACAGTCTCCACCTCGGCACGCTTTGCGCGTCCATCCGTAGTAATCAGTTTGTATTTCATTTCTTTGCCTTTGCTTTCTTTGCTTGTGCCTTCGCCTCAGCCACCTTCTTGTTCTTCCGAACTGTCAGCTCATACCAGAGGGAACCGGACAGGCATACAGAAGAATAGGTACCGCACACAACGCCAACCATCAACGGAAGTGCAAACTCACGGATGGAGGAAACTCCCATGATGTAGAGCGCCAGAACCATCACAAATGTGGTCAGAGAAGTGTTGATGCTTCGGGTCAGGGTCTCAGTGATACTTGTGTTGACAACTTCCTCGAGCGTTCTCTTGCCCTGAATTGCCAGATTTTCACGGATACGGTCAAAAATTACGATCGTCGCGTTGATCGAGTATCCCACAATCGTCAGGACACAGGCGATAAACGTAGATCCAACCGACCATCCAAACAGTGCATAACAGGAGACAACGACGAGAACATCGTGCATCAGTGCGATGACGGAGCTTGCTGCCAGACGGATGTCGCGGAAACGAGCCCAGATGTAGAGAAGCATCAGAACACCTGCAATTGCGAGTGCAACTGCGGCATCACGCTTCATCTCCGTGCTGACTGCGCCGGAAATACTCTCAGCTGTGATCTTGCTTCCGTCCACGCCAAACTCATTTACAAGCTCTTCCTCGAGTGCCTGTCTCTGATCGACATTCAGCGTCTTCGTCTTGATGATAACCTCACTCGTTCCTGCAACCTTCTGGGTCTGCACATCGGCATCTCCGGTCACTTTCTCAACAACCGGAACGACCTTTGAAGAAATATCCTCGAGAGACATCTCCTCATTGAAGGTCACACTCGTGGAAGTACCACCGGTGAAGTCCATGCTGTAATGGAAGAGATGACCTGTCTTGGAATTGTTGATTCCCATGCCAGCTCCGCCTGCCAAAAGGATCAGAACAGAGATCGCAAAAACTGCCTTGCGGATCTTTAAGACATTGTAAACCTTCTTCGTCGTCTTACTGCCGTAGAGCTTCGGACTCTGAAGTCCGAGTGCATAGAATGCATAAAGAGCTCCTCTCGTCACAACGAGGGCGGTAAACATCGACAGAACGATACCGATTGCCAGAGTCGTTGCAAATCCCTTTACCGTACCGGAACCGCGGAAATACAGAACCACAGCGGCAATCAGCGTCGTCACATTTCCGTCAACGATTGCGGAGAGCGCTTTTGCAAATCCTGCCTTGATCGCATTCTGAACGGAGTGACCAAGACCGATCTCCTCCTTGATACGGGTAAAGATGATGACATTTGCATCAACTGCCATGCCAACTGACAGGATGATTCCTGCGATTCCCGGCAGAGTCAATGTCACCTCAAAAGCTGCCAGCAGAAGAACAACAAGTCCTACATACAGAGTCAGGGCGATCACAGCGGACAGACCCGGAAGCAGGTAAACGACAAGCATAAATACGACAAGGATTGCAAATCCGACTGCACCTGCCTTGAGGCTTGTCGAGATCGCTTCCTGTCCCAGCTTTGCGCCTACCACGTTGGAACGCAGTTCTTCAAGTTCGAGAGAAAGGGAACCGATACGGATCGTGGATGCCAGGTTCTCAGCCTCCTCGTAGGTAGCCATTCCATCGATCTGGCACTGACCTCCGGTGATTGCCTCGCGGACAACCGGAGCGGAGTAAACCTGTCCGTCGTAAATGATTGCGATTCTCTTTCCGACATTTGCTGTCGTTGCATCTGCGAACGTCTTTGTTCCCTCGTCCGTAAATGTCAGGCTTACGACATAACTCTTCTGACCGTTCTTCTGATCGATGATTCCTGCCTTTGCAGTTGCCACCTGATCTCCGGTTAAGAGCACATTTCCGCTCTCATCGGTAAACGTCAGAGAACCCGGCTTTCCGAGTTCTTCCAGAATGGCATTCGCATCGCTCACACCCGGAATATCGATGTTGATTCGATTACTGCCCTCCTGGTAAACCTCAGCCTCTGTGCTGTAATTCTGCACTCTCTGCTGAAGTTTGTAGATGGTATCGGACATCTCCTCGGAAGAAGGGTTGTCCTCCACCGCCTGATAGGTGATGCTGACACCGCCGGCAAGGTCCAGTCCGAGCTTCACATCTCCAACGGTCTTATAACCGAGAAATCCGAAACCGACAACTGCCACCAGCAGAATCAGCAGACCAATCAGACCCTTTGTCTTGCTGTTCTTCATGTTGTCTCCTTTCCGCCGTCAAAGGATTCTCCTCTCCACGGCGACTGCACCGGCTGACGATTAGTCCTCGTCAGCAAGCGCAGCTTTAATCATAATCGCACACTCAATTCTCTTCTTCTGCATTTCGCATCCGATGTCATAAGTGTCCGTGATTTTTCCGTGGAAATTGTAGGAATTTGCTGCGCATCCGCCACTGCAATAGAAGCGAGCGAAGCAATCCCGGCATTTTTCCTTTGCATATACGTTACAGAGCTTGAACTCATCGCGAATGTCCTCGCGAACGATTCCGGTATCCACATTTCCCATGAGGAACTTCTCATTGCCGACGAACTGATGGCACGGATAGAAATCTCCCCACGGAGTAACTGCAAGGTACTCCGTTCCTGAACCACAACCGGAGAGGCGCTTTGCCACACACGGTCCCTGGCTCAAATCAATCATAAAGTGGAAGAAGTTAAATCCTTTTCCCTCTTTCCTGCGCTTTAAGTACTCTACTGCAAGGCGATCGTACTCCTCAAGAATCTGCGGGAGATCTTCCTCGCGGATCGAGTACGGCTCTTCCGGTGCTGCGACAACCGGCTCCATGGAGAGCTGTTCAAATCCGAGATCTGCGTAGTGCTTTACATCCTCGCTGAAATCGAGGTTGTTGCGGGTAAAGGTTCCGCGCACATAGTAATCTCTGTCCTCACGGCTCTTTGCAAATTTCTGGAACTTCGGAACAATGATGTCGTAACTGCTTCCGTGACCGTTTCTCGTCGGACGCATGCGATCGTTAACTTCCTTTCGTCCGTCCAGACTCAGGACAACGTTCGCCATCTCACGGTTACAGAACTCCATGATCTCATCATTTAAGAGTACACCGTTTGTCGTCAGAGTGAAGCGGAACTTCTTGTTGTGTGGCTCCTCCTGGGAACGACCGTACTCAACAAGCTGTTTTACAACGTTCCAGTTCATGAGCGGTTCTCCGCCGAAGAAATCGACCTCCAGATTTCTGCGGTTTCCGGAGTTTGCGATCAGGAAATCCAAAGCCTTCTTGCCGACCTCAAAGCTCATCAGAGCACGACGACCGTGGTACTCGCCCTCCTCCGCAAAGCAATAACGGCATGCTAAATTACAGTCATGCGCGATATGCAGGCACAGCGCCTTCACGACGGTCTTTCTCTTCTTGAAATCCATCACATAGTTGTGATAAATGTCCTTTGTATACAGCTCCTCTGCATCAATCAGCTCCTGAACATCGCTCAGAGCCTCCTCAACATCTGCCTCCGGATATATCTCAGACAGCTTCTGCTTTGCCTCTGCGCGGGCTTCTGCCGGGATCGGCATAGCGGACTCGATCTCACCGATTGCCGGCTCAAGCATGGCAATTGCGTCATAAACGACATCGTCCACAACATGAACTGATCCGCTGGCAATATCCATCACGATGTTGTAACCATTATTTTTATACTGATGAATCACTTATATTCTCCTTACTATTCTGGACGGCACGCAAAAGACCCCTATCATCATACATCAATAGGGGTCTTTCTCATCCGCCTTATCGCGTTGTGACACCTGAAATTTCAGGCAGTCTTATCTGTTTGCGTTCTCGCAAGCCTGGTTGCCTACGGTGCAGGAAGTCTTACATGCAGACTGGCAGGAAGTCTGGCACTCGCCACATCCGCCCTTCTTCATGGACTCCTTCAGGGTCTTATTGGTTAAAGTCTTAACGTGCTTCATATCTCTCGCCTCCTATATTCGTTCAAGTATTGCAATTCTATCAGATTATATCATATCTACCCGAGGCGTGCAAGTGTAAAGTTGTGGCTGGTTGTTCTCTTGCACGCTCCTCATGGCGAAAGAAGTCCTACAAACTCGCTCTCGCTCCGGGTTCGACGCAGTGGTGCGTAAGATCGTAAAATACACGATCTAAGGTCCAGCGTCTCACACGGGTTTGCAGGATCTTTTTCGCCCTCGTCGCTGAGATAATACTGATAAAAAATATACCATGAAAAAAATTACAAACACAATAAATCTATCACTTAAATATTATTTTACGAACAATCTGGTAAACAGTCCAGCCACAAACCATTCCGATTGTATTTGTCATAATATCATCGACCTGAAAAAATCCTCTCTGTGTCACAAGCTGCGTACATTCGATCATTAAACTGCTGAAAAATCCAATTATCGTACATACAGGCATTTGGCGGGAAATTCTCATCTTGCCAAAACTTTTCCAAATTTGAGGAAGCAGGAAGCCATATGGCATAAAAAGAAGGACATTTTCTACAACAAAGGCATTTGCCATCGGACCACCAAAGGTCTCAAACAGTTCCAGGCTGACCTTTGTTCTTGATCCAGCCTCACGCTCAAGAAGAGTGATCTGCACGAGCATCATCAGATACATTGCCATGCACGATTTCCAAAAAAGCTGTTTCTTTGTTTCTCGGTTTAACATTCCTCTTCTCTTAACAATCGCCCGTCTGAGACTATAATAAATCAGCGCCAAAAAAGCTGTCACAGGAAGAAAACACGCCTGCTCCAGAATATCTTTCCAAACATACTTCCACATGTTTTCCACCTTACCTTTCGTATCCATTTTCCCTATTGCTTCATCCGACTAGCTGTTTCACAAAAAGAATGTGCCTTGGCATATTCTTGTGTCATGCCAACATCTTCTGTAAACTGTAACTCATCCTATCATACCAACTAACGGAACGCAAGAAAAAAGAGGACATTTCTGTAATCCATGTTATAATGTTGTTGCTGTACAAAAATCCATTCCAGTTTGTACAATATATGAACAATAATTATTGCTGTATATGGATAATAAGAAAGGACTTTGATTTTCATGACAACAAATAAAAAAAGAACTTTAACATTTTCGAAATTCCGCTTCTGGATTCCTGCCCTCATCATGGCTGGACTCATCTTTTTCTTTTCCAGTCAGCCCGGAGAAGATTCCTCTAAATTAAGTGGATCTCTTCTCCATGAGATCCTTCTTGCGATCTCTCGCTTTTTCCCGAGCGATCCAAATGCAGAACCGAATCTCTTATTGCTTGACCGCTTAGAATTCCTTCTGCGAAAAACTGCCCATGTGACCGAGTACACAATCCTCTATCTGACTGTTCTTCTCGGTCTTTCTCCACGCAAATTTTCTCGAAAGAGATGGGCGCTGACGGCATTTCTGATCACAGTCTGCTATGCCTGCACCGACGAATTCCACCAGTATTTCGTTCTAGACCGCTCCGCGAGAATTACCGATGTCATAATCGACAGCATTGGTTCATCGATTGTTACACTCTCACTGATCGCCAGTACTCTTTTTAAGAAAAATGCCTGATTATGTGTAACGGGGCGATGTAAGGCGAAAAAGATCCTGCAAACCCACTTACATAATGTAAAAACAGGGCGGAAGATTCGATTTATAAGAATCTTCCGCCCCATTTATATAATTCTTTTATTCGCCTGTCTCATTTCAAATTAATCTACCAGCTTATCAAGCTCTTTTACATGCTCGGTCTCATTGGATGTCTTATGGTTTGCCTTGGAAGCGTACTGGTTGACTGCAACCTGAGACTTCTTGATCGGCTGCATCGTACCTGCACCTGCTACACATCCACCCGGACATGCCATACCCTCAAGCAGATAGCCGTTGTACTTGCCAGCACTTGCCAGCGTCAACAGCTTTCGACAATCCTTCAGACCCTCTGCATTTGCGATCTTGATCTCTCTATCCGGGAACTTTTCCTTAATGACATTAACAACAGACTGTGCAACACCGCCTGCAACTGCAAAATTACGTCCATCAGTCGAAGCATCGTTGACACCGTTCGGATCTTCCTCGATCGTCTCAAGATCTACATGCTTTGCATCAAAAACGCCCGCCATCTCCTCAAAGGTCAGAACAAAGTCCACATCGCTTCGAATATCGGTACGCATTGCCTCGAGCTTCTTTGCTGCGCACGGTCCGATAAAGACTACCTTTGCATTCTCATTATGACGCTTGATCAGTCTTGCTGTCAGAGTCATCGGGGTCAATGCCATCGAGATGCTATTTGCATTCTTCGGGAAGAGTTTCTTTGCCATCATTGACCATGCCGGACAACAGGAAGTTGCCATGAATGGCAGTTTCTCCGGAACTTCATTTACAAAGTCAATTGCCTCCTGAGTTGCACACAAATCTGCTCCGATTGCTACCTCAAATACATCCGTAAATCCAAGTGCCTTCATTGCAGAACGCAGTTTTCCCGGAGTTACCTTCGGTCCAAACTGACCTACGAATGCTGGTGCAACTGCTGCATATACCTGCTCACCAGACTGGATTGCACGGATAACCTGGAAAATCTGAGACTTGTCCGCAATCGCTCCAAACGGGCAGTTTACAAGACACTGACCACAGGATACACACTTCTCATAGTTGATATCTGCCTTACCATTTGCATCAGATCCGATTGCATCCATTCCACAGGCAGCGGCACACGGACGCTCCTGAACAATGATTGCATTGTAAGAGCAGACGGTTGCACAACGACCACACTTGATGCAGGCATCCTGATCAATATGAGAACGACCGGTTGTGCGGTCAAGGCTGACTGCATTCTTTGGACATACCTCCACACACGGATGTGCCAGACAGCCCTGACATCCCTCTGTCACCGTTACGCGCTTCGGTGCACAGGCATTACATGCAAACTTGATAACATTGATCAGTGGCGGGGTGTAATAAGTCTCCGGACGGTCAGCTGCCTCAATATTGTCAGAAATCGGTGCATGCTCTGCTGCACCTCTTGCCGGAAGACCCATTGCCAGACGAAGACGCTCTCCAACGATTGCTCTCTCCAGAAATACATCATTTCGGAAGTTTCCTACCTCTCCCGGAATGATCTTGTACGGCAGTTCCTCAATACGCTTGTCTACCGGCCACTCGGTATGATAAGCCATGCGGGCTACCTCTCTGAATATTCTATGACGGATTTCCTGGATTCGTGTCTCGACTCCTCTCATTCTCTTCTCTCTCCTCCTGATAATTGACCCTGTTCGTAACTGCAAAGATACTGAGCAGTTACTCATGTTTATTTTTTAACGATTATTTTTCTCATTTGTATTATATCAGTGAAGAGTAAAAAATCAAACAGTAAATGACAATTTTTCTCATTGTTTTCAAAAATACACATCAGAGAACAGCCGGATTAGAACACATACTGACTCAAACGCTCAAATGCCTTCTCAATCTGGCTCTTCGGGGACGCCAAATTCATGCGGATACTGCAAGAACCGTGGAACGGGCGTCCATCCTGCCATGCAACTCCGACATCCCAACCAGCTCGAAGCAGCTCATCGAGGCTCTCTTCATGCTTCTCACACCATTTCGTACAGTCGAGAAACAGCATATAAGTTCCTTGCGGTTTGGACACTTCCACACCGTCGAAATGATTCTGGATATAGTCATACGCATAATTGACGTTCTCTGACAGCACCTCGCACAACTCATCAACCCACTCATATCCCTCCGGACGGTAAGCACCGATCAGCGCATACATGCTCATCAGATTCATCTCATTGTAATGGCACTTACTGCTCTGCGCCAGAACACGATCTCTCAGATAGTCATTGTAAATGATGTGATAAGAACCGATCAGCCCTGCAAGGTTAAACGTCTTTGACGGTGCATAGAGCGCGATCGTCCGATCTCTCGCATCCTCGCTGACTGACTGGGTCGGCGTATGCTTGCTTCCATTGAGCATGAGATCTGACCAGATTTCATCGGAAATTACGACGCAGGAATTGCGCTTGTACACTTCCATCGCCTTCTCAATCTCATCTTTCTCCCACACACGACCACACGGATTATGCGGATTGCAGAAAACTGCCAGATGAATCCTATTCTTCTGAATCTTCGCCTCCATGTCCTCATAGTCCATCCGCCAGACTCCATTCTCATCTTTCTTTAACGGAGAGAGAATAATCTTACGTCCTGAATTCTCAATACATCTTGTAAATCCGATATAAGTCGGGCTGTGGAGCAGAATCGCATCTCCCGGTGCACTGAACGCTGAGACCGCAGAGATCAGTCCGCCGAGCACACCGTTTTCATATCCGATGTGTTTCTTCTCAAGTCCCTTCACTCCATTTCGTGTCTCCTGCCACTTGATAATCGAAGTAAAATACTCCTCGCGCGGATCAAAATATCCAAATGCCGGATGACCTGCCCGCTCAATCATCTCCTGCTGAACAGTCGGAACCGTCGCAAAGTTCATATCTGCCACCCACATCGGGATCGCATCAAAGCCCTCCTTCGGCGCCCCCGGAACCCCCTCTTTTCCAAGCGAATCCACGGCAATCGCATCTTTTCCATGCCGATCCATAACTATTGTAAAATCGTATTTCATCGTCTTTTCTCCTCCTTCTCCAAGAGTACCCTCCATTAATATCCTCACCTGCAGCGGAAAGGACATATACTTTGAGTTATGTGTTTTTGAATCTTTTGCCATTCCATTACACGTTAGCACATCTCCTCCCCAAAATCCAGCCGAATATATACTCGTTAATATAGAAAAAGCAGGAAAAGCCCTCAGACTTTTCCTGCCATAACGATTTCTATTACATTCCTATCTAATTATGATCTAATCACGATCACAATCCAGTCATGCTCTTACAGATACTTCTTCAGAGCCTCTACCTTGTCCACTCTCTCCCACGGCAGATCAACATCGGTTCTTCCGAAGTGACCGTAAGCTGCGGTCTGGCGGTAGATCGGACGACGAAGGTCAAGCATCTTGATGATTCCTGCCGGACGCAGATCAAAGTTCTCACGAACGATCTCAACCAGTTTCTCATCGCTGAGCTTTCCGGTTCCGAAGGTATCTACGCGAACAGACATCGGATGTGCAACACCAATTGCATATGCAAGCTGGATCTCGCACTTGTCAGCCAGTCCTGCTGCAACAAGGTTCTTTGCTGCATAACGAGCTGCGTATGCAGCGGAACGGTCTACCTTTGTGCAGTCCTTTCCAGAGAATGCGCCACCGCCGTGACGAGCATATCCACCGTAGGTGTCTACGATAATCTTACGTCCGGTCAGACCGCTGTCTCCGTGAGGTCCACCGATTACGAAACGACCGGTCGGATTTACATAGTACTTCGTCTCCTCATCTACCATTCCGGACGGAAGAACAACGTCAAATACATACTTGCGGATATCCTCATGAATCTGCTCCTGAGTTACATTCTCATCATGCTGGGTAGAAAGAACAACGGTATCCAGACGGATCGGCTTGCCGTTCTCATCGTACTCTACGGTTACCTGGGTCTTTCCATCCGGACGAAGATACGGAAGGGTTCCGTTCTTACGAACCTCAGTCAGACGTCTTGCGAGCTTGTGAGCCAGAGCGATCGGGTACGGCATGTACTCCTCGGTCTCGTTCGTTGCATAACCGAACATCATACCCTGATCTCCTGCACCAATTGCATCGAGGGCATCGTCATCCATTGCATTTTCCTTTGCCTCAAGTGCCTTGTCAACGCCGAGAGCGATATCGGAAGACTGCTCGTCAAGTGCAACCATAACGCCACAGGTATCGCAGTCAAAACCATACTTTGCACGGTCATATCCGATCTCACGAATCGTCTCACGAACAATTTTCTGAATATCGACATATGCATTTGTGGTAACCTCTCCCATTACCATAACAAGACCGGTCGTACAGCAAGTCTCACATGCTACACGGCTCATCGGGTCCTTCTCCATCAGGGCATCCAGAATCGCATCTGAAATCGCATCGCACATTTTGTCCGGATGGCCTTCGGTTACAGACTCAGATGTAAACAGTAACTTTTCCATGAAAATCCTCCTACGTTAAAATATTAAAACTTGTTGAAAACAAAAGAAAAGTCCGTAGCAATCATACTGCGGACTTGATATTCTTTGCACATCAAATCCTCTTATTGCTCGATTTCTCGCTCAGGTTGGCACCTTCCCAACGCTCCTGCCTGATCGCACCGCTTGGAGGTTCAGACATTTCATTCGGGGTTGCCGTGACTTCATAGATCCTTTGTATCTCCATCACTCTGAATAAGGGATTACGCACTTTTCGATTGTTATTTAGATTGTTCCGTGAATAATACTAGCAGATTCCCATATAGCTGTCAAGGATAATCTTTCGCAGTTTTGTTACCGTTCATGCATTGCACAAACGGCAACCGATTTTTTCTTATTTTCTCAGGAACGGGTTCCGATCAGGTAGTTGATGAACTGCTGTGCGGTACGTCCGGAAATTCCGCCGTGGCTTAATTCCCACTTGTTTGCCTCTGCACACAGCTCCTCGTCGCTGATCGTCAGTCCTGCCTTCTTTGCAAGTCCGATGACAATTCCGAAGTACTCCTTCTGCGTTGGCTTTGAGTAGTTGATCGTCACACCGAAACGATTTACAAGGGACAGCTTCTCCTCCATCGTGTCGGAACGGTGCATACCGTTGTCGCTCTCGACATCATCGCGGTCGCTCCAGTTCTCCTTAATCAGATGACGGCGGTTCGAGGTTGCATAGATCAGGATGTTGTCCGGGCGCGTCTCCACACCACCCTCGATGACGGCCTTGAGGAACTTGTACTCCACCTCAAACTCCTCAAACGACAGATCGTCCATGTAGATGATGAAACGGTAGTTGCGGTTCTTAATCTGTGCAATCACGGAGGAAAGATCGCGGAACTGATGCTTGTAAATCTCGATCATGCGCAGACCCTGACCGTAAAACTCATTGACAATCGCCTTGACACTCGTGGACTTTCCAGTTCCGCTGTCACCGAACAGAAGCACATTGTTCGCCTTCTTGCCCTGAACAAAGGCGAGCGTGTTGTCTACAAGTTTCTTCTTCTGAATCTCATATCCGATCAGATCATCGAGCATAACTGTATCCATGTTGTTGATCGCGCAGAACTTTGCGACTCCGCTCTCATCCGACTGGATACGGAATGCCTTGTTCAGACCAAACATACCAACACCGTAGTCCTTGTAGAATCCGGTCACTGCATCAAAGAACATATCCTCGTTCTTCGCCTGCTCGAGCTTCTCGCTGAGTGCCTGAACCTTCTCGCTGACGTTCTTGTTATACATCAGCTCCTTCTTGCCGATCGCCTTGTAATTGGAAATGCGGGAGAAGCAGTCGACACCGAGATACTCCTCAAGCGGTCCGAAATCATAGTCAAACAGATCCATAAATGCACGGAAATCGCCCTTTGCGAATGCATTGACGCTTCCATCGCTCGCTCCTACCTTCTCACAGGTAATACTGAACGGATTCTCATTCGTAATCAGCAGAAATGTCAAATAGTTGTGCCACAGATTCTTGTCAAATCCATAATCCGTCGCAACCTGAAGCAGATGTTTCATCTGGGTAAATACGCGGGTCACAAGCTCCTCTTTCGTCTGGCTCTTGTCATCCATCTTTCTCGTGATATCCGCAAGCTCCATCAGAATGGTATCTTTTGGCATATCTCCGTAAATCAGCAATCTGGAAACAATCTTGTACATTTCTCTCTCCTCCGTCCCTGTCTCTACTTACTTTTTTCTTTTGCTCTTCTTACTTTTGCCTATGTTTACTTACTTTCTCTTGCTCACTTTTTTCTCAGCCTTCTTTTCCTTTTTCTTACCCTTATGTTTATTCCCTTTCGTTCGCTTTTTGACCCTGAAATCGTCCGATTTTCCCGGTTACAAGATCGTTAAAAACTTTTTAACAGTTTAGCACATCTGCACACAAAAGAAAAGAAGCAGAATAGCTTTCACTATCCTGCTCAGTATGGGGAACAATAAATTGATAATGGCTTGTTAATAAATAACTACTCTCTTTATGCTGCAAGGAACTGCTTGATGTCACTGCAAAGATCCTCACAATGGTCTGCGTAAACCTTTAAGTTCACGATGTGGTTGAATCCCAGATTCATGATTCCCAGAAGAGATTTTGCATCCACAACAATGCTTCCACGACTCAGATCCATGTTGTACGGATACTTCTCTACTTTGCTGATAAAATCAAGAACATCGTTCGGATTCTTAAAGGTTACGTTCATTTCGCTCATGATAAACTCATTCTCCTTTTTGGTTTTCTTATCTGACAGTCTAACCAGATTTTCTCGCTCTATTCGTCTTCCTCACTCGGATTGTCATTCTGGTTGATTTTTCATTCTATACATAGTTTATTCATCACGGAAAGTACTCTCATCAGGTCCGATCCAGCTCTTATTATCCTTTTTTTCTGGACTTTGCATCCTGCTCATCTGAAACTCGGTTTTTCTCTGATCTCTCCTCACCGTTTATGAATATTCTATCACTCCAAAATATTCTGGAAAGAGGAAATTTCTTAAATAGGAGTAACTATTTAAGATTTTTCGTCAATTTCTGTCAGAAAATGTCACCAAAAATCCCGGATTTTCCCATTTGTAAATGCTTCCAAATCAATTTTTTCCTCCTACACCCCCGTTTTGAAGAAAATTTATGAGGAAAATTTTACAAAACCCGCTTTTTAAGAAGAGAAGTTCTTCCTAAATTCTGCCGGAAGAACCCCAACCTCCTCCTTAAACACCTTGCTCATATATTTCGGGTCGGCATATCCCACCATGTCCGAGATCTGGTTCAGCTTAAGTTTTGAATGAAGAAGCAATTCCTTAATCTTTTCAATTCGATAACTCCGAACAGTCTCTGTAAACGACATCCCCGTCTCTTTTTTGAACTGACTGCTCAGATACTCCTCCGACACTTTCAGCTTCTGCGCCAGTTCATCGAGCGTGATTCCCTGACTGTAATACTCCTCAATCAGAAGCCTTGCACGGTGGACGAGATCGCTGACCGCCTCACTTTTCTCTGGCACTGCTGTCTTCTCATAGAGCTGTTCCATGATTGCGCGAATCTCATTCCATGTCACTGCCTGCGTGATCGAGCCAACGATCTCCTGCGCCGAGCCAAGTCCTGCTGTCCTTCCGAGCGTCTTTGCGAGATTCAGGATTGCCATGCTGAAACGGATACACGCCTCACGGATCTCATTCGGATGACAACTTCCGTTGCGGTACATACGGATGAACTGTTCAAGTGCCTCCAAGAATCCCTCCTGATTGCGCTCTGTGATCATCTTGCGCATTTTCTCCTCCATCTCAAGTGGATATTGGAGCGGAACCAGATGCATCTGGCGGAGATTTTCCCTCGTCAGAAGTGTTTCTCTCGGAAAACTCAAGTTCCACTCCCGATCGGTGATCAGCTCCTCATATGCCTCCTGAAGCCCGGCCATTCCATCACTCTGTGTCCAGAGAAAGACCGGAATCGGGCTGAGTGCCCGGCAAATCGCCGGAATCAACATCTCAACATAACGTTTCTGGATCTTCTCCCTGTTCTGACAATGATAGAGGATGACGAGAAGCTGATGCTGACGCACCGACTCAATGATCGTGCTCGAGTAGTCGGCAACCCGCCCCGTGTACGTCTCCACGATCTGTCTGACCTTGGCAACCTGGCGGTCATAATTCGTTCCCATCCAGATCGAAAAAACTTCAAGAGAATCTTTGATGTCAAGCCCGTACTCCCGCAGAGTCAGCTTGTTGAGTTCCTCATCGACCGGAAGCTCCGCCAGCATACAGCCCTTAAAAATCTGGGGAAGCGAGAGGAATTTTTCCTGCATATTTTCGATTCCTCTCTCTTTCTCCAATACATTTCGGATATTCCAGAGTGTCTCCCGAAGCTCCTGAATCTTGATCGGCTTGAGCAGATAATTGTCAATGTTCATACCGATTGCCCGCTTTGCATAGTCAAAATCCGAATACGCGGTCAGGACAACCGCCCGTCCTGTATATCCGTCCTTTCGGAGATGTTCGAGCATATCAAGCCCATTCATCTCCGGCATCTGAATATCCATAATCACGAGATCCGGCTCAGTATTCTGCACAAGATGCAGTCCCTCGAGACCGTTTCCCGCTGTTCCCACAAGCTCATATTCCGGATCCAGCTTTTTGATAATCTTTGCCAGACCGTTGCGGATTGAACTCTCATCTTCCACTACTGCAATCTTCATCTGTTTTTTCCTCCCCCCCGTATTGCTTTCACAAACAGATGCACTGTCGTTCCGATATCCGGACGACTCTCAAAATAACAAGTTGCATCTTCCCCATAATACAACTCGAGTCGTTTTCTTACATTGTAAATCCCGACATGCCCTTCCATCCGTTTCGTCGGATCATTGAGAATCTGAAGCGTCTCCTTCGGAATTCCCTTTCCATTGTCCCGAATCATGATGTAAATCTGATCCTCAATCCGTCGAATTCGAATCGTCAGACGGCACACTCCTTCCTTCTGATACCCTCCATGCTTGATCGCATTTTCCACAAATGGCTGAAGAAGCATCTTGTGAATCTGACACCCTTTCAGTTTCTCCGGGACATCTGTCTCCACCTCGAGCGGTTGTTCGATTCGCTCTTTCTGGAGCATCGTGTACTGGCTCAGCCAGTAGAGTTCCTGCCCGATCGACACAAGACCTCCCGGATTCCGAATCGAGTAGCGCAGGATATCTGCGAGTGCACAAACCATTCCGCTGATCTCGTACTCATCACGTTCAATCGCCTTCCAGTTAATCGTATCGAGAGTATTGTAGAGAAAATGCGGGTCAATCTGTGCCTCCATCGCGGAGAGCTCAGCATTTCGCTGTTCCTCCGCCGAAGTCTTGAGCTTCTCAATCAGATCCCCTGTCTTCTCCACCATCTTGTTAAATCCGCCGACAATCGTAACCACCTCGCGCGGAAGTTTGGTATTGCCGGGAACACGAACCGAGAAATCTCCCTTTTCGACCTCAATCATTGCCGACTCAATCTGCTTAACCTGAAGAAAGATCGGCTTAAAAATCAGGCAAACTGCAATACTTCCCTCAATCAGAAATCCCACCGTCATCACCATCATCAGCGTTGTCTGATGGCTGATCAGTCTTGAAAACTCTCTCATTGAGTAGTAATCGTACAGCTTCCAGCCCGTCACTGCATTGTCTGTACTCAGGACACTGATGCCGGACGTCGAAATCTCCGAGATCTTTTTTCCGATATCCTCCCTGATCTCCGATGCAATAATCTGGTCTCCCTCGCAGATATAAAGTCTTGACTCAGTCTTCGAGGAAATCACCTCCCAGAGTACTTCCTGATCAAAACTCAGAATCACTGTTCCCAAATCGCGGTGAATATCCCGATAATCGACAATCCTGCGCGCAATCTGGAGCAGATGTCCACTTCCATCCTCACTCTGCTCCAGACTCACACCACCGTGAAAATGAACTCCGCCACCCATATCCTGCTTCACCAGATGACCCGCCCAGGTGCTGTCCATCGAAGAGGCGCTGACGCGGTCATAAAAGTACTTCTGCCCACCCGTTGTCACAAGTGTCACGCCCTCCACTTCCTCATTTCGGTTGCACAGGCGTTTAAGCTGACGGCGAATCTGATTGCTGTTTGCATCAAGCACATCCCTCTTGTTGTTGATCTGCTGGACGAGAACAACAAGCTCCTCATCCGTACAAAAATCAGAGAGCACACTGTCATAGCGGTCCATCATCATATTGAGCATCTGATCCGCAGTCTCAATCTCTCTCTGCATCTCCGTCTCAACATTCGACTTTAAGATCTCTCCGATTCTCGCCTGCATCACAAAAATCAGAATCAACAGGGGAAGAACAATGGTGACGCTCTCTGCCATCACCAGTGAAGTGCGAAGTGATCGATTATTCCCCCTCATGATATTCCTCCCTGATCTGAGCAATCCGATCTGCCAGTTTCTTCCAGGCATCCTGCGGTTCATCCTGCAGGATCGTCTGGTTCACCGTCTCTGCAAGTGCGATTGAGATCGCCGGCCAGTACTCGACCCGTTCTCTGATTCTCGCATACTTGAGACCATGCAGATCCTTTCTCCTCTCCGGATTTTTCTCCATCTGCCACTCGAGTACATCCCTGCGCGGTGCCAAGTATCCGGCAGATTCCAGATAAGATTTCATCTGCTCCGGCTGAGAGAGAAAACGGACAAAATCAACTGCCTCCTCCCGGTTCTTCTGATCTGGCACAAGAAGAACCTCTCCGCCGATCACACTCGTCCGATCCGTCGCACCCGGAATCCGAACCTGCCCATAGCGTAGTTGAGGATTCTGTTTAAAATAATACTCCATCTTTCCGGATGCCGCAAAAATCATTGCGATATTTCCTTTGCTGAACTGGCGCGCCACATCCGACATCGTCATGTTCGCCGTGCTCCGACTGACTGCCCCGCTCTGCACAAGTTCTTTCAGGAAATGATAGGCCTGCTCTCCCTCCGGGGTATTTAAATTCTTCATATCCGCCCCAAATCCCCAGATGATCGGCAGAAAGCTGTACGTCGTCTCCTCACTGATCAGCCCGGCAAATCCACATCCATAGATCTGCCCGCTCGTCATCGTCTTTGCGACACTTAAAAACTCCTCAAACGTCTCTGGAGGCTTCACACCAGAACGCTGTAAAATCCCCTTGTTGTAATAGAGCGTCAGGCAATTCAGACCGAGCAGAAACCCGATCATTGTACCGTCCTTTCCCTCACACAACTCCACAGCCTGATCGAGATACTCGTCCCAATCGACAACATTCGACAGATCCACAAGCGGACTTATCCGCTCAAAATATTGAATATCACTGCAATCCGCGAGAATCAGATCCGGAAGTTCCCCATTCTCACCCGCCAGAGCAAGTGTCTTTCTGAAATCCTCATCCGGCACATACTCCAGATTAATGATCACCTCATCCTGGGACGCATTGTACTCATCCGCAAGCTGGGTCAGCTTCTGGCGCATTGCCGGAATGTCCCAGTAATGCCAGAGAACCAACCGTGTCTTCTCCTTCGGCGCGACTTTCTCCTCACCACCACAGGAAGTGAGCGTCACACCGATGACAAGAAGCGTGAGCACACAAAAAATCCTCCTGCCAAATCGCTTTCCCTTCTGCTTCCTGTGCGGTATCTGCGTTCTGCTCTGTGCCCGCTTACCGCTCTGCATTCTGATGCATTCTCTCATGTTCTGCGCCAATCTCCTCATAAAGATGATAAAAGCTCCATCCGACGTTGCTCTCCGTCACAATCGCTTTTAAATCAATCTTCTGAACTTTTGCACGACGCATTCCAAGAAGCAGTTCGTCGAGTCGGCTTCCCGAAAAATTGTGCATGACGAGAACCTCCTGATCGATCGTTTCCGCTACATCTATATTCTCTTTTGCGTGCTCTTCCTCCTTAAATCCCTCAAGACCGAGAAGAGCCCCGATCGTCTCACCAAGCTGATCCTCGCTCACATTGCGAATCCGGATTCCCATCCGCACAAGTACACCCTTCAACTTTGTCGCATTCTTGTTTCCCTCAGGGGAATAATACAAAACTGTCTCTCTACTGCCTCTTGTCACTGCCATCTCTGTCCTCCAACACGCTTCCCAAATTTTCTGCATTTACCTTACATTTACCTGTTACCCCATACACCCACTCGCGGATTCCTCAAAAGACACGCGAAGCCGACAGGCCATTACTCCTTTTATGGTAACACAAAAAGTCTGAAATTTCCATCAGGAAACTCCAGACTCTTCAAAACGACCCGGATGGGGTTCGAACCCACGACCTCCGCCGTGACAGGGCGGCGCTCTAA
>NZ_CFAHBC010000032.1:0-29349 GCF_983179755.1 Brotaphodocola sp.
GAAATATTGAATTTTCAAGGTGCGAATCCCATTTTAGGTATGGGAAGTCTTAGTTAGGACATTTTAATTTCAAATTTCTTATTAGGGAATTCTTATTTGAGTTTCTTATTTTGGATTCTTATTTTTTGCTTTTCATTTACTTTTCATTTGTCGAACCGGGGACAGGGTTCATCCATATGATAAAGTATCGGAAAAATGCGAGACCCGCTCTCGCTCCGGTATGAAAAGCAATGGAGGCAGAACAGAACATGGACCATAACAGTCAACGATGCGCCTGTACCAGCCGACCGATGAGACCACAAAATACACAGCCTTTTGACACTTCCTGCGGAGAGTGGTGGATGGGAACCCTCTCATCCGGAGAATCTTCCCCGTGTAGGGACGCTTCCTACCGTGGAAATGGAAGAAACATGAACTTGGATGATGACAAGCGAGAGATGCCAACAACTTCAGCTTCATCCTGCCAGAGAACGACGGATTGCAGCATAGATTTCTTAAGGGATTCCACAATGAATTCTAAAATGGATTCTTTTGGAAAATGCGGAATAATGCCCGGAATGACCTATGTTCCCTGGCAGGAATGGGGAAGAACCTATCCCCTCTCTCAGGCACTCACCCGCGGTACGATTTTTCCAGATCTCGATTATCCATTTGAGATGGGGAGGTGTCGCTGATGGCATGTGGATGCAATGAAAATACGCAGACCAGCTCGCAAAATAATTCTCTTTTCTCTCAGATTCCACAGACTCAGCAAAATCAACCTCAATCCTATCCTCTTGCACGACAAGTCTATGAGACCGGATTTGCAATCGATGACATCCTTCTCTATTTAGATACCCATCCAGAGGATACCCAGGCGATGGCGTATTACCAGAGACTTTGCCAGCTCTACCAGAATGCCATTCAGATGTATGAACAGGCATACGGTCCTTTAAGTATCACTCAGGTAACCGGGGACATCTGGAACTGGATTCAGAATCCGTGGCCGTGGGAAGGGGGAGCAAACTGATGTGGAGATATGAAAAGCGTCTGCAATATCCGGTAAAAATCTCACAGACGAATCCAAGAATGGCACAGTTTATTATGAGCCAATATGGTGGGCTATACTGTAAAAACCTACAATATTTTTTATTTCCGGCGGTGCAAATCGCCGGATTTTTTCTTAATTATAACATCTTGTCGCGCTTACCCTGCCACCCCCGGCATCCGGAGCGCGCCATCCTGATCGGGGGTGAGGGTGATCGGCTCTGTTGCCATTTGTCCCTCTTCATTCAAATAATACCACTTACCACCCACTGTCTGCAATCCTTTTACCATTGCACCATCATCACCCAGATAATACCAGGCGTTGTTGTATTGATACCAAACATTACGGACCATCATGCCAGCACCATCGAACCAGTACCACTTGTCTCCATCTTTGTACCAGGCATTGACCACATACTTTCCACTGCCATCTCGATAATAAAAACGCCAACCGCCATCTTCCTGTTGCCAGCTAGTCTTAATGGTTTCCGGCACCCAGGTAGCCATAAACTTTTCAGGTGTACCATACTTCTGGATCAGCGCGGTCGGTGTGCTCCCCCATTCCGACAGGTACAGATGTGGCTTGTCTACAATGCTGGACCAGTCACCACCCCAGGCAAGACCCAGTTTTTTCCCAATTTCCGCTGCACGGCGAAAATGCCCCTGGCTGTCATTGTAAGCATCATCAGAGATTTTGCCGTCTCCATCAATGTCCATCTTCAAATAAAAGTCAAAGGCGATGCCCCACTGATGCTGTGATCGGTAACTACTTCCCTTCGCATTGGTTACAATATTACCGGGCTTTGTTCTGCCCTGAGCATAAAGAGCGTCCTGCTCTGCCACAGTACGAAGTGTTTCGCTGATCGCCACAGTGATACCTTCACCGGCGCAAGCTCTGATCCAAGCATCAGCAATACGCTGAAGGCGCGGATGACATAAAGTAATATCTCGCATAGTCTTGTCCTCTTTTCTTTTATTATTGTATGAGATTCTTTGGAATATTGACATTTTTGAGAAAATAGAATATGATGTAGATAGCTAAGGAATGTGATGAGTTCCATAAGGCAAAACAAAAACCCCAGAGGTGGCACCCTCTGGGGTTTTCTTGCTCGTTACGGTGAGCTATTCCGTTTTAGGCTGTTGCTGCCTATTTGTCTTTATCCAGCCATTTGCATATGTAGTAGCTAACTACACCTGCTACGACAGAGACAAGAAACGTGATGAGTAATTCTACCATAAGGCTCACCTCCTTTCTGCTGGAGGTTCGACAGCTCCTACATCATATCATATTTTCTGTCAGTATTCTACTTATTTTCTGCTATATCCATATTCTTGCCATCAATCTTATCCTTCAGAACCGCAATGTATTTCACAAGCCACTCTGGAACCGGCGCGCCCATTCGCCCTGCATTTTCGGTGATGGATAGAGTTTCATTCAGAATATACCAAGCTGTCGCCAGCAAGCTAAACATTGCCTTCGATGGCGGAACGATACCAAGATCGCCAGATGCTTTTACAATCAGGTAATCTACACTCACAGCTACGGCGATCACGCACAAGTAGGCTACTTTCTTCGCAATTCCCTTAGCTCCCTTCTTGCTGCTCCAACCATACCCGGTATCTCCCGGATGATCCAGTGCCTCCACGGCAGATGCTGTCATTCCGGTGAAATAATCGATTACCATCAAAACAAGCAGGACGCTGAGTAAATAAAAAGAAATCCCCAGCTTTTCGCTGAGGTACGCGACCACCCCGGTCGCAAACATCTGAATTGTCATGCATGTGCTCCTTTTCATCTTTTCGTTTGTCTCCTTCCGCAAATCATGCTATAATATTGCAAAAGAAGTTTTTACATTCAAAAAGCACCCGAAAATCCGTTCGCCTGTGGATTCGGGTGCTTTCTTTTTATGCCGTTGTTACCTGTATACTATACAGTTTCTGCACACCAGATGGCAGTGTCGCCTCCAGCGTTGCCTCGCCCTCTGCTACTCCAGTTACAGTAAGCAGATCGTCCACGAATGTCGCCGTGATGCCTTCCGATGCTACAAGAGCCAACGTTGTTCCGCTATTGGAGCCTTCCGGAAGCCAACTCACATGTCCGGTTATCGTCTCACCCACGGCAACAGTGAGATCTTCTTTCTCCCACTCTACGCTGAAATCCAGTGCATCTACCGATTCCACAGCATCACTCTTCTCTGTCAGGATCGCACAGCGGAACGCAAGCACCTTTGCTTTCAGTTTCGGGCACAGTCCGGTGTTTACGATCCGAACAGCAAGATTCTTGTAAGGCTTAATCGTCTTATTGCTGTAAATCCATGCCTTGACTCGTCCATTGGAACCAGTTCCGACCCAAATCACATCTCCAATTCCGTCGATTTTAACCCCGACCGCCTTCGGATATTTTCCTGCATATTCTGGTGTAGCATAGTCGCCCATATCGATGTATGCTTCCAGATAAATGTAACGAATCAGATGGTTCTCGTAGCGCTGATTTGGCACATAACAGCATAGAGTTCCTTTGATACGTTTCTCATTCGAGTACAGATTTGGAAACATATTTTCCAAAACAATAGTACTAAGTGCTTCTTTATAGATCTTACACTCATATACTTTACCTTTGAGTTTATTATTGCCTGCAAGCGTTGGAGCAACCATGTTCTCTCCGATACGCAACGTACCATTGAAAACAGTATCAGCATCAGATCCACTGATACTTGTGAATTTCTGCATGTTGAAATCACAAAAACTCAATACACCATTTTTACGGATAATAATTACACCATAATCATGTCCGGGATAAGCAAAATAAGAACGTTCAATTAATGCTGAATTACTAAACTTCCAAGAGTTTCGGATCGTTATGAAACCACCTGTCGGAACTGCATCCAGATCATTACCTCCAGATCCACCTTGCAGTGAAAGTCCGATATCAAATCCGGGACTCTTCTTTTTGTCCTCTGCGTAATTCATCGCACTCAAAACCGGAATAAAGTTGAAATTTGTCAGCCCCTCATCGTGATAATTTTCCAACTCGAAGCGTGCAATTACAGTGAAATCCGAACTGTCCGCAAATAACTCCACCCCTGTGTCGATGCCGAACGTTCCATCGAACACTACCGCACTTTCTTCAGCATTATAATGCTGATCTGAAGTGATGTCGTAAATAGGTGTAACTTCTTCAATGTTATCAGAAGATTCCAATACCTTTCCGTACAGCAACATTCCTACCTCTGCATTGCTTACAGCTCTCTGAAATACCTCAAATTCTTCCATAGTTCCCAGAAGAGAATATATATCACTGTCGAGATAATTCTGCTGTACACCCACATACAAATTTCCAGAAAATCCACTCAGATCATCGCTCTCTTGAATGTCATACGCTGTCAAATTTTGCGTAAGATCATCTGCATCGGCGTCCTTTCTCATCAGCCATGTTTCAATCTTACTTCCCTTTTTGCGCATTAAGAGCTTCAGATCCTTTAATGTATATCTGGTCTTGGTGTCCAGCGAAACAACGCTCGAATTCGGTTTTACGACAGTGGCGACATTCGCCCACTGTCCGCCAGTGAGGAGACGGTTGCTGTCAGATGTTGAATCATAAACTGTAAACAGCGCCATGATTCCGGATTTTCCGGATGGAATCTCTGTCGTCTCATTTCCGGTGAACTTCAGGAAGATTGTCCAGTCTCTGCCGTTCTTCAAGAGCTGGATGCCCGTATCAATATGCTTGTGCTCTGTCGGTCCGGGAAAAACATATCCTTGTTCTGCAACATACCCATCTGCCGATCGGATGTCATACACTGTGTCAGTTGGGATTTCAATCTCTTCCGGAACATCATATGCCGTCAAAGTGGCTATTCCATCTTCTGTGGTCGCCTGATCGTTTTCAAGGATTGCTTTCGCTGGATCGAACATAGAGAATTCTGTCTCCAAAAAACGTCCTCTACTTTGGTTCGTAATCAAATTACATTTCGTAAAATCAGATTTGTATGCGCTCTGTATATCGTCCAAAACAACATCGCCTTCAAAAGTACAAGAGTTAAAATACGGGTAGATTCCGTCATTATTTTCAAACCGGATGCCTGCATGAAAAGTACAAAACAGAAAGTGCGTATCAATGCTATGTGGCTGACCTGTGCGCATTGTATTTCCGGTAAAGATAAACGGTACATTGTACTCGCCCTTAAACTGGATGTAGCTCTGGCGTGGCACATAGGCAGTACCCATCACGTTATTTGCAAATACGATAGGCTCAGCGTCATCATTCGGAAATGTGCCATCTACATCTCGGTAATAGTTTCGGTAGATGAAATTGACTGAATTGATAATACGCACCTGTAACTTGTAATCCAGATGATACTTTTTTTCCATCAGGCGACAATTCTCTTCTGTCTGCGCTGCGCCCTGTCCGGTGATACTGTTGGCGATGCATGGATTCCATACAGGCCCCTCGATGCTGGATTCCACGCAGTCTTCAAAAACATTGTTTTCACAGATGAAGTGCCATTTATAAGGTGTAGCCCTCGTGCCGGCACCGCCCAACAAACCTGCACAGCCCAAACCTCTCTGGTTTTCCGGAAAACTGTTAATAAATTCCGGCGGAAGGTAGCCAAGTCCACAGCCGATGAACTGATTGTTGCATACTCTGCCCTTGACCTTCGGAAACTGTTGCTGGACTGCATAGACACAGATGCCACCATAAGCATTTAAGTAGAATGTGTTATCTGTAACTTCTGCATAACCATTTTTCTTGTAACTGTTCCAATGGATGCAAGCATTGCCTTTGACCTGCGTGAAGAAATTGTGGTGAATGTAAAGATTGTGAACACTACGAGGCAAAATAGCCTGTCCTGTAACGTCCGTCGGTCTGCCGTTGTTGACAGAAGGGTTATACCAAATATCCCAGAACACACAGTCCTCAATCCAAACATTCTCACACCAAACCTCATTGCCAGATTCATCCGTCCGTTCACGCAGACGGATGCCATAAGTCCAGATCTCAGAATCACCGTTGCAGTTAATGCCTTCCCATGTACAATGCTCAAAGCGGATGTTCTTGCAACCAGCAACTTCTATTCTTTGTCCCTTCCAGAAAATTACATTTCGGACGGTCAGATTCTCCACGCCACTAATCTCAATGGACATGTATTTGTATTTCTTGTTTCCACCGTCCACAACCGCATTGCTCTGGCTCAGTGCGGTTGTAAGTGCCTTGGTGTCATCCGTAATTCCGTCGCCGACAGCGCCGATGATCCCCACACTATCGGTTCCAGAATCGCCAGAAATCTGATTACCATAAATATTATAAATTCCCACGTTCGACCTCCTTACTCATTCAGCCATGCCGTAATATCCTCATCACTCATCGCCTTTTTATATACAAGGAACTGCGACAACGTGCCATCAAAATAACGTCCCTTCTCCCCATCCGAAGTCTGATATGCACCAAGAATAAGCGTCTTATCCACAGCTGTATTATAGTTGGAGATCGTAAATGTCGTGGAAGTTCCATCTACATTCCATCTTGTACCGGTTGTGCCTTCCAGTTTAAGCGCCAACTTACGTTTCTGCGCTTTCAGTTTTGCCATCGTACTAAGCTGGGATTTTCCTCCATACACATTCACTCCAAGGGAACCGTCCGCCCATGATGCAATGCTCAATCCGGGCCATGGGCTACTTTCCTCCATGCAGTGCGCCAGACAGTATGTAGAAGATGCATCTACGTTTTCTCCATACTGGACTTCCATCAGAATCGTCCAGCTCGGCTTCTCTTCAATGCTCTCAAACAGTTTCACACCCGTGTCAATGTACTTCTGCGCGCTCGGGTCAAAGGCAGTCTCATCCAGCAGGCTGTACACCAAAGTCTCATCCTCAACCGTTACTTCCGAAACTGTAAGAGCATACGTTGCCGTTTTTCCTCCGGCTGTTGCCGTGATGTCCGTTGATCCGGCGGTAAGTGCCTTGACCAGACCGCCTTCCACGCTTGCCACTGTCGGCTTACTGCTCTTCCATGTCACTGTCTTGTCTGTTGCATTGCTTGGTGTGATCACAGGCACAAGAGTCAGGCTTTTTCCGATCTCCAGACTTCCGGAAGTCTCGGTGAAGCTCACGGACTGCACGGCTACGGTTGCCTCCGCAATCGTAATCTTGCAGGTCGCACTCTTCTCTCCGGCTGTCGCGGTAATCTCCGCCGACCCCGCAGAGACCGCCTTGACTGTACCACCGGAAACCGTTGCCGATGCATTACTGCTTGTCCACTTTACAGTCTTGTCGGTTGCATCTGCCGGCAGTACGGTTGCTTTCAGCGTAAGGCTTCCGCCGACTGTAAGGGAAGCTGTCTGCTTATCCAGAGTAATGCTCTGCACAGCCACGGTCTGTGACTTCTTCGTCGCCGTTGCAGTGATCACAATATTTCCAGTAACTGCGCTGATCCGGATCGCTCCGCTGGATACCGTGTACGCAGTGGATGTAATGTCCACATCGTCCATCGTGATCTTCACAGTGCCGATCTCACAACCTTCTGCCGGTGTCAAAACCGCGCCGTAGACTTTCCCTTCCTGCACTGAGGTTGCTGAGCTGGAATTGATCACATTACTGAGCGTATTTGTTACTGTGTAATACACCTTTTCTGCCGGCTTCGCGTTCCAGATGTCCTTCAGCGCATTGTACGCACCTCCCATCTCGCTTGAAGTGTATGCCGCGCTCTTTAAGAGAGTCAGAAGCAGATCCTTCTCTTCTTTAGAAAGTCCAGACGTCTCCTCGTCATCATCCGATGGGTTTACAGTGCCTTTCTTGTAGACTGCTTCCGGAGCGCGGAGATAGAAGATCTGCGATCGAATGTCTCCATCCTGTGAGTAGATGCACAACTGTGCTGCCTGCTTTCCGGCACAGGCACAGGCTTCCGGCAAGAGTGTCACGAGCACGGAGTTCCCGCCCTCTTTCTCCACTGTTCCATCGCAGACAACCGTCTTTTTGTCTGTCCTGCTTACACACAACTGTACGGATGCACCCGGTGGAATTGCAAACTCCGCATCCCCGAAGGTCTTGAGGTAGAAGCGCACTATTCTGGAACTCGTGTCTCCCTGCTGTACCTCTACATAGCGCCCCTCAGATGGGGCGCCGTACATATTAAGCGTTATTTCCTGTGTAGTTCCCTGAAATGACATAGGTCTTCCTCCTATTACTCGTGCTTGCACTCCTTGTGTCCCGGACCACCTGCGACATGATCCGGATGCAGTCCGTTGGTCGTGCCCGGAGTGGAATCGCCAGTGTATTCGTGCTCCTTGCCCTTGCTCAGAACCTCGTTCTTTGGCTCCGGAGTCGGGATACCGGTCGCCGGTCCGTATGCTACATTTACCCCATTGTACTTTGCCTTACTTCTGTTCTTCTTCATAGTTTTTTTCTTCCTTTCCTATTTTTATATCAACTCCGCTTCGGAGTGATTAGCTCAACCAAATCTTGAAGACTCGTCCTTTTTCATATCCCGGTCCAGTAGTAGCAGAATCCATGACAATTCCAATATGACAAGCTGTTTTTATATCAGAAATATCAACAGAAAACGTCTGTTCAGTTACTGAATTCGTAGAACCCACGTACGTTTTCTTCAGGATTCCATCCGCATAAGTACTTCCGGCTTTTGCATCTCCAGTAAACAACACCGCATACCAATCCACGTCATCTCTTGACGAATCTGCGGAAACTGTAAAATTCAGCTTGGAATACCCTGTGCATTCATACTTTTTTCCCGTATACAGCATTATTCCATAATACTTAGTAAGTAGCATGTAAGTTGTCTGATATCCAAGCGTACCCACACCGGACGAAACCTCTCCGACTACCGCAAACCCAGCAGAGCTATCAAGTGCTCCTCTATTGTAGAGGTCTCCGCTTCCCGCAACATATCCCTCCCATGTACCGGTAATTCCACAGATGGTAACCCCCTTTTTGATTTTATTCGCAGTAAGCCCCAGCGCACTCGCCACATCTGCCTGCCTCGTCCATACCTCTGCGTATGTCGCCGTACCGGATGTTGGTTGCCAAGCGCTGTACCAACCGGCAGGCATCCAATTCACGAGATACGTCACTCCGTCTGTGTGCTTGTATGTATAACAGCTGGCAGATTTCTGGCTTGTTCCGCGCTGTTTCGGGATCGCTGCCACAGTAACCTTTTCCAATACACCGCCCGAAGCAGGAGAAACCACCTGCTGTGTTGTAAGCGGTGTCACTGTCTTGGACTCTGCCGGCGCTGCCGCGTAGGTATTTCCGTTCCAATATCCCTTATCTGGGCGGATCGCAAACAATCGTTCTGGGCTTGCCGTTGGTGTGCAGAACTGCCCCTGCGTGCCTTTGTGGATCGGAACATCCGGATAGTTGCTGTTAATCCCGCCCAGAGAATCCTTAGTGCTGTGATCCGGCATGCTTCCAGTAAGCTCTGTGCCTCCGGAGTTCGTGAACGTCTTTCCTTTCAGGACATCCGCCGCCACTGCATTTCCGGATCCAAGAACGATCTTACCGATCTTCTCCGCCAGCGTCGCAAAGCTATCCGAAACCGTAGCCGCCACCTTCTTCGCCGTGATGGCTGCGGCTACAAGCGTCTTTCCATCACTCACAGATTTTCCCAGCGTTGTCATTTTATCCAGCAGATCGTTCACTGCCTTATTGGTAGTGTTGATTTCGTCTGCTCCGAAAGCATCTCCTTCCTGCGTAAAATCAGTCACTTCCACAATCTCACTCTGTCCAGATGCATCCGTACTGATCTTGTATTTTCGGTTTCCCTCGAAAATATCATTTTTAAAATCCGTTTTCAGTGCCACCTTATTACCTCCTGTTTCCAAGCATTCGAGTTCCGAGTTTAAATGACATCCTGCGCTCACCACTTACCATACTCTCATGCATTTCTCCCAGATCTTTCAAAATCTTTTCGATGTCGTTCGCCTGATAAATGCTCGTGTAGGTTATTTTTTCAGGCACTGCCGGAGTGCTTTTCTTAACGAAAAATGCCTTTTTGAGTACAATCAAATTGCGCCGGATCCTCGCCATCTCTGATTCTGTGCGAAAATCACTTTCACTCCATAATTTTGATCTCTGTTCAATCTCTACTCCAAAGTAACCAGCAAGAATTGTACAAGCACTTTCTATCCTTCTCAGATCCGAATATGCAATGTATGCTCGATTTGTGTCATTTATAAGATCACTCTTTGTCCGATCTGTAATCAGACTTTCTAAAGTTGAATTCACTCTATCACCACCTCCGCAGTCATTTTCCTTCGGCTGAATTTGTAATTCATCTTCGTGATAGTTCCCTCTATCGTTCCCTTAAACCCTGTCGCTACGCTGACTCGATCGCCAAGTTCCTGAGTGTCAATCGTCGCTGTGAAATTTACACTCTCATTATTTTCATAGAATGCATACACTCTCTCGAGCACTTCCGGAGCGTTCTCCACTGTGACAAGAGTCGCCTCCTTGACTTCCGCAATATTTTTGTTCTTGGAAACTTTTGGATTTTCTTTCAAAAAAGCAACCGTATTGTGATTATATTTCGACCCAGTCAGCGTAACTTCTCCACCGTTTCCGATAATATATGCATAATTCACATCAGACTCCCCAAGCAGTCCACCTGTAATCTCCAAACTGTGCTGGGGTTCAGAAAATTCAACTTTTACAGTTCCATCCAGAACAGCCTTGTACAACTGGGAACTTTCTGTGCTTGGAGTGTAGCTGTGGGCATACAGCCGTATTCCGGTCACAATATCAGAGTGATTTACTGTCAGACCCTGTCGAACGTCTCGCGGAGTAAATTCTCCTGATACTTCTGTCGTCTGCGGATATATATACAACTGGCGATCATACGCGGTATTCACGACCGCACCGATCGCAAATGCAAGTTGCTGAAGAGCTTCTCGCTTTGTGCAAATCGGAAGATAACCACTTACAGTTATATCTTTGTACGCATCGTCAAGAAAATACTCTGTGCTCTCCCCTTCCATGATCGCATCCAGAAGTTCTGAAACTTTTTCGCTCTTATACATCCCTCCCATAAATGGATTACTATCCAAAATCCCGACTACATCCTGTGTCTCAACGGAATATCTGGTTGCTCCAAGCTGTTTTCCATCCTTCAGGTAAAAGATTCCAAGCACAGATTCATCAAAATACAATGTCTGCTTCTGTTTTTTCTGAAATTCAAACTCATATGCCGTCTTGCTCCGAAGCGTATATGACATGATATTGATCGTCACCTCTTCGGATATCGGACTCGTTTCCATCAAAACATCAATATCCTCGATCTCATCATCCTTGAACGTCCGGATCAGTCCCCATGTCACTGCACTGAGGAATAATTTTCTATATGGTTTACTGGTCTTCTTGAATGTGATCACTACTTTGTTGTAGTAATCCACAATTCCATAGCAAAAATAGTCCACCGAGTCCGGTTCATAATCCTGATCTTTTAACAGCTCATCATCTCTATACCATTTGATATTTAAAAGAGAACAGTAGTCCCCTGAATGCGTATTAAAATGCAAAGTTATCCCCACGCTCGAATATGTCTGTGTGAATAAAAATGTTATTACCGGCGCTGTCGTGAATGATCCATACACATTGGAAATTTTTTTGCTTACATATCCCATATCTTTCAGATCTCCATCCGGAGCATTTTCGTACTCCCCGTTCAGTTTGGAATATCTTCGCAAGCACATGGCATAATTAGGATACTCGACTCCTTCAACCAGATCCTGCATATCCACATAGGTTTCCTTGTCGTCCGCTGATGCTGTGCTGTCTTCGCTTGCACCAAGCGCAATATCATCGTAGACAATCTTCAGACCACCTGCATCTGTCATTTTTCTGTTCAACAACTCGGAAATCCACAGATACCGATATGGTTTGCTTGTTTTCAGGAACGACACCTCGATCTTATTGAACAATGGAACTTTTTTCTGGCACAAATATTCTACGGAAGTCGGAGAAAATTCCTGCTCAGCAACAACTTCTCCATCCTTATACCAACAAATTTTCACCTCGCTGGCATAATCCCCAGATGCACGGTTTCCAACAATCAGAAGTCCATTGCTGGTCTTCAAGCGGTCGAAGGTTATCGTAATCATCGGCGCAGTTTCAAATGCTCCATTCTGATCACTCAGAGATGCACTGATGTAGCCTTTTCCACCTCGAGTAATCTCATCCGGAGCATTTTCATATGTACCGTCCAACTTCGCATACCGAGGCAAGCAATAGGCATAGGGTGGCATTCCCTGCTCATAATTTGCCAGATTTTCCACGCTGGAATAGCTCTGCTGATCATCTGCAAATACTTGCGTATCCCACTTCATGTCCTATCGCCTCCTCTGCGGTTCCATTGCTGTAAATGTAAGAGACAGTCCTTCTTTCCACCCCCAAATATTCTTTCCATTGCGAATCAGGAGTTTGTCTTTTCCTTGCGTCACATAAGCCCGAAAAGTCAATGTCTCCTGACCATAAGGGAATGTCATCTCATGGCTGTCATACTGCGGATCTGAAATTGCATCATAAAAAGCATCGTAAGATGCCAAGTCAGTAGGCTCAGGATAGATCTTCATCGTATAATTGTAAAATGTACCAATAATATCTCGATCCATTGTATAATCCAGAGTTCGACCGGACTGATCTGTATCGGTAACACTAAAACTGCGCTCTAAGGAATCTGCCTCAACCTGTACGTTATAGGCTTTTCCATCTAGCAAAAACACCTGCTCCTGATCCATATCATCCTCCACTTCCAACTACAACGAGACTCACACCTCGTCTCGTAGCTTCTTTGTCCAATTCCGGTTTCAAAACTCTCGCCAGTGATGCCAGATTTCCGCTCAAATTCATTACAATCTGTATCGGTCGGTTTCCGGTATTCTGAACCTGCGCAATCAGCTCATCAATCTTTGCAATCAGATAACTCAAAATCTCATCATGCTCATCTTCTGATCCTGTGCTTCTCATGTCTACGGATGCAATTCCTGCCCTCGGAGGGATAACCACACCGCTCGACATGTGTGGCAGATAAGATTCTGCATTCGGAAGCATAATCTCTGCCGGAAGCTCGATCTTGGCATCATCAAACACATCCATCACACCATCAAGCCATGTTTGCGCAACGCTCCGAGAGCTTCTTGTCATTTCAGAAATTCCATTGTTAAATCCTTTTACAACGTACTCTGCGATCTTGTAAAATTCTCTGGACGGTGAATGAATGCCAAATTCTTCTTCTGCCTCACCCATGACATCTGATGCCCATGTTTTTATTGCTTCCTTTGCCAAATGAGAAAACTTATGAATTCCTTCCGCAAATCCTTCATTGATGCGCTTCGCCATCTTGTAAAACGCATCATACAAACCGCCAGTTCCATTCTGATCCGTATCTCCCCAGAACCATGCGCGAATATCGTTCGCCCACTGCTCCATAGGGTCCTTCGTCTCTTCATGGCTTCCAGAAATTTTTTCTTTAAAAGCAGTGATGATTGTCTCTGCGAATTTTGTCCAGCTTTCTGCATTTACACCTTTTTCGGTTCCTTCTCCAAGAAACCACTTTCTGTCATTCTCTGCCCATGTTTCCACCGGCTCCTGTGTATCGCTGTGTTTGGAAGAAATCTCATTCGCAAAACCCGTGATAATATCCGTAGCAAACTTTTTCCATGCTTCCGGATTTACACCCTTATCACTACCTGCTCCAACAAACCATTTTCTATCATTTTCCGCCCACGTTTCCATCGATGCCTTTGACTTCGTGTAATTGCTATTGATGGCATTGTTGTATCCAGTTATGGTACTGTTCGCCCACGTCTGCGCTTCCGCAGAATTTCCGCCACTGATTCCCAGCTTTTGAGCAAAGGAACTTGTGATATTCTGCGCCCACTGTCGAATACCTACTTTTGTTGATTCCTGACCACTCTCAACACCCTGATTGAAACCGCTCACCGTATATCCACCGATCTCTTTCATAACTGTTGAAGGGCTGTGAATTCCCAGAAGACTCTTTATGCCATTCACAAACGGATCTGTAATATTAGCTTTAATGAACGAAACCGGATTTGAAAAGAACTGTTTGATTCCATTGCCGAAGCCTTCCCATAAATACGGTCCCATCTCCTCCATTTTGCTGGATGAGTGTCCATTAATTCCAAATGCAGAAGCGATTCCTGTAAAGAATGGTTCAAAAATGTTGTTATAAACCCATGTCTTAATTCCTTTCCATGCATCTGTAATGCCTTTTAGGATTCCGGCTGCCACATTTCCTCCACTCTCTTCAATTTTGCCCTCGAAATATTCTTTCGCAGACATCACACCGTCTGCGATCAGCGTGCCAACAAGTCGAGCAAGCGCACCAAAAGCCAAACCGAGCGCGCTATAAAACAGCGTAAAAATCTTTCCTGCCAGTCCGATCCAATCCACAGCTTCTATGCAATCCACAATTCCCTGAACAAAAGCACCCCAGTCCGTCTGCTGAACCACGGTAATCAGGAAATCCAAGATTCCAAGAACAAAATTGCTCATCGCACTTCCTGCTCCGGACCAGTCAAAATTCTCGAGCAATGTGCTTATGCCTAAAGCAACAGAATCCCCGAAGCCAGTCCAGTCATAGGTAAGAGCAAAATTGTTTACGATGTCAAAGAGACCACTCACTCCCAGAGCAACAGCAAGACCAAGCATTTCCCAGTTAATCTCACTTATCGTTCCGTTTAGTCCATCCCCAAGCGCCTTGCCGATGGAAGACCAGTTTGCATTCGATACAAAACCATACAATCCGGCTATCTGCGCCTGCAAATATGCACCGATTACTCGTCCAAACAAATCCCAGTCAACTGTATCCACCATACCATTCAGACCAAATGCAAGCGCTCCTCCGAGTGCTTCCCAGTCGATCTGTGTCAAAAGCAGATATAAAGTATGAGCCAGCGTATTGATTCCGGTTCCCATCATGACTCCGATCGCATACCAGTCGATTGTCGCCACCAAACTATTGAACATTGTCGTAAACGCCGTGACAAACGCAGTGATTTTTGCCCCAACACGATCCCAGCTTATGAAATCCGTAAATCGTTGAACGGCATCATTGATCTTCTCACCAATCAATTTTCCGATACCCGCCCAGTCGCCGGCATCAAACATATCCTTGAGCTGTTTTGCAAAATCACTGATCTTCTTATCAATCGCGACCGTTTCAAACATCTGCGAGGGATCAGCGCTTCCACTGCCCGAACCGCTACCACTGTTGTCTTTGCTCTTATTTTCAATCTGGATCAGATCATCGAACGGCGCCAGTGCTTTCTTGGCATCTTTTCCCGCCTTTGATGCTGCTCCGCCGGTCTTCTTCAGGCTCTTGGCATAATCTTCATTCGCTCGCTTTGCTCGAACAAATGTGCTACTTCCTCCAAGTGCCGAAAAAAACTGATTGATGTATCCCACCGCTGTCGCCAGCAAATTGATGAGAAAATTCAACGCCGGTGCTACGAATGACAGGATCGGCGCAAATGCAGCTGCAAAACTGTTTTTTAGGTAGGTCATGGAAGACATCAGACTTGAAATGGATTGATTTGTTTCTGAAGAATACTGCACCAGATTCTTCATTCCATCTACAACACCCTGAACCGCCGACTTCATTGCCATTCGGATCAGCATCATCTTAAACATATTTGAGAGTTTGAAAATCCCGTTTCCCGCTATGTTGGATGCCTTTCCAATCCTTTTCAGATTTGTCACTGCCTGATTTGCCTTGCCAATCAGCTCTGAGCCAATCTTTTTCGTCAATCCTGAAACCGCAGAAGACGCTTTTGCAAATGCTGTTTTGGAAATATTGGCAAAGAAACCACTCTTTGTCCCGGCTTCTTCAAGTCGCCTCTGATATTCGCTTAATCTCTGCGTTCCTCTTGCGATTTCCGTCGCATTCTGATCGTATTCCTGAAATCCCAGTCCTACACCGGCAGATTGCAACTCTTTCTGGCGATTCTTCAGCTCCTCCATACGGCGAACCAGATTCGCAATTTCCTGATTGTCTACTCGAGCCGAGCTTGCAATCACTTTAAGATTTTCGGCATTCTGCGATGCCTCTGTTTCCTTTTGTGCCAGTGAATTTTGCTTCGCTACCAATTCCGCCAAACGCTGTTTTTGAACCGACAAATCACCGTTCAAACGTTCGAGCGCTGTTGCTTTTTCCGCATAAGCAGAACTATCCCTTCCGGAAGTAAATGCCTGCTCTTTGGAAATAACTTCCTGCAACTCTCCTTTGTAGATCTCCAAGCGCCTTCCGGTTTCATCGATGTCATACTGCAAACTTTTCCAACGAGAAGAATTCTGGCACACTCCCTGATCTTCCATCTTTTCTTGCCGTTCCAGCAAGCCATCCAATTTAAGCTGTGTTTTTTCCACAAGAGAAGAAAGCTCTTTATAATCTTCTGTCGGGATCTTGCTTTCTCCCAGTGCATTCATTTCCTCGGAAAGTCTTCGGATCTTCTCTTCTGTCTTGGCGATCTGATTTTCCAGCGATGCCATCCTCGAAGACTTCTCTGTCGCACCAGAATCTACTTCCATCTGAGGCACTTGAGAAACTGATGAGGAGTGTGATGTGCGATTCATCTGCTCAGCCAAACGTTCGACCTGTCGCTCTGACCGCTGTGCTTCCGAACCGATATCTGATACACTTTTCGCCGCGGTTTCGGCTGAGACATCTGCATTTCCAAAAGCAGTCAGAATTTTGCTGTTCAGCCGATCCACAGCCTGCGAAAACTTATCAAATGCCCGGTCCAGCGTAGAAATACTCTTATCAAACGCTTGCATGTCTATTTTTGTGTCAAACTTCAGACTTCCATCTGCCATATCATCACCTCGATTCCGGAAATAAAATAAGACGCTCTATCGCGTCTTTCTCAGCAATCGCTTCCACTCATCAATTTCTTCTTGCTCTTCCTCTGTATATCGTTTCTTCAGATCACAGACCTTCTTGTTATTCCGATAAAATTCCATCTCCCATTTATCCAGCCGTTTTCCCTGAGATTTTTTCTGTCGAATCCCAAGAACAGTGGAAAAGGTTCCCTCCTGAATCTCCATAAAGTACCCGGCAAATGTCCACCAGTGGATATATGGAACTGATCGAGTTTCACAGCTTGCCACTTTATTGATTGCTGGGAACACGATTGCCTCATCCTGTTCCCAGTCCATCAACTTCCTTGGCGGTCTTCTCTCATCCTGTTCGCGACCACAGTCAACGAACCATTTTGCCTGCTCCATCGCTTCCTCTAAGTTTTCTTGAGGAATCTTATCGTATCCATCACGATACAGCCGTCTTAAAAGGATTTCCATCTTTTGCGCTGGTCCCAGTTCCGGATCATTGCAAGCAGAAAAGAAAACCAAAATATTCCGAAAATCTGTCTCGATCGGATACTCCACACCTCCCACCGTCAGACTTTTCGGAAGCTCCCCGATCATTTCACATCACCAAGATACTTCTTCATTCTCTTCTGATTCTTTTCCCGGTATACCTTCATTTCCGGCTCCATCAGTTCGATCAGTTTCCCCAGCACTGTAATGAAAAGGTATTCTCCTCCCGGCATACAAAGCGGAGACTGACCATCAAAAATGATGTCATAGATGTCACTGTTAAACGTGTCATTAAAAGCCTGACGCATCGCTTCAGAAAACTCCGCAACATATGCGCCTTCTCGCTCCATATCGTTCTTCGGTGTTCCATCCAGATTCAACTCAAGCCCCTCTGGGGGCTGATAATTTTCAAATTTCTTGTTCAATGCCAGAAGACGGTTGATAATCTCCGGATCTGCCGGATTGAATCTGATCACACGATTTGGATCTCCATTCACGGTAAAGCTCTTGTATCCATCATCAAAAGACAGATTTCCCATTTTTGCCATATTCTTTTCTCCTTATGCTGTCTGCGTAAAGGTCATGCTATCCAAGCTAAATTTTCCTTTCACGCGGTTGCCGGTGTAATGCACATTGAACGGGATCTGATAACCGGTATGATCACCACCGTAACTAGAAACCTCAATGATTGCGCTCTCCTGATATGCAACATAAGATCCGTCCTCTGGCTCCCAGAGATGTACCTCCACCACCGTGGTGTTAAGATCATCCAGCGTCAGGCGACCATCGATAATCCCCTGAAGGCGCTCAAACAAATGATCTCCCTCAACTGCGTAATACGGCTCCGCACTTGCCTGTGGCTGATAGCTGTCCAGTGTTACGCTTGTCTTTCCCTTGATGTTGTTCTTTGTCTCGATGTTTCCGTTCATCTCCACGTTGAACTCTTCAAGATCATCTCCCAGCCACACATAATCCGTAGAAGACTCGGACGGCAGTGCCGCATCAATCATGTGTGCCATCAGTTGACGTTTTAATTTCTTCATTCGTCTTTACCTCTCTTTCTAATTTGTAGCAAGCATATATCTGAAGCTGATACATAACTCCGCTGTCTATGGTCTCGCCCATCAAACCCATGCTCATTGCATTCGCTGTTTTTGCAGACAGAAACCTTCCTGAGAATCTTTTTTCTCCAACGATTACATCCATTCCATCTTCTTCCGGCAGATTCTCCAACCAGTACGATAATTCCAGCAGAAAATTGCTGTTTGCCAAGCGATTGTAATCCGTAAACGACTGTCCTACTGCATATAGAACAAAATTATGCTGTCGCGTCTGCCTGCCCCGAATATCTTCCTTCAGAAGCGTATCTCCCATGCTTGAAAGTCCATAATTTACAGGCTCCGGCTCCGTGAAGTCAATGTGAATATCTTCGCCGGACAAAAACTCTGAAATCTTGGGATACTCGGTCAATTTATTTCTCACATAATCAATAATTGTCATTTCATCCCATCCTGTTTATTAAATCTCGTGCTGATTGCAGAATATCCTCTTTATGATCGCTCTTCATACGCTCAAGCCACTTCTTTCCGCGCATCGGAGCGCCTGCATAAGTCAGTTCTTTTCCGGTCGGTACTTTGATCTCGTTTTTCTTCGCCCAAGCACTTCCGGTTGTTGGAGACACATAGAGGATGCCTTCATACAGATAGTGAGCATAAGGTCCCGGTGTATCAATCTCTCCCGATCCGATCACCGTAGCCATTACCATCTTGTGTTCCAATTCACCCGCCTGCCGACGTGGCATGTAATCACTCATATACCGCATACACTCACTGTCTATCAGTTTCTGCACTGCTCCGCCTTCCTGAAGACCATGATTCTGCAATATTTCTCCCACAGATTTCCTCTCCATTTCCAGCTTCATCGCAACACCTCCTACTTGCACGACAATTCGTAGTGCTGAACAGATTCACTGCCATACAGACGCTCATCCACAGTGGTCACGGTCAAATAATGGTATTTTTCTTTCATTGCCGTCAGCGACCTTGAAAGCATTTCCTGACTGCTACTGTCAATCTCGTCCTCAATAATTCCTTTCACAACCAGATCTTTTCCCTGAGAAAATGCAATCAGCTCTGTAAGACTTTCCAACGGGATCACCAACAACACAGATACCGCATCCTTCTGCCCGGTCTTCAAAAACGTGCTCTGACGCACGTCCTCCCAGTAAACAGCCTCGATGGGTTTGCGAAGATAACTGACATTCCTTCCTGATTTCCGGTACAGGTACAGTGTTACATCTGCATTCGTGAACATCAATTCACCCCCTGATAGCACAGCCCCGTATGTTCCAGCCACTTCATTACGATCTGCCGTTCCCGCTTCCGAACAGTATCTCTCATTTCCTGCGCAGAGCCATAAGAAACAGAATATGTTCCGTTCTTTTCCGATGTCTTTCCAGAGGAATCCTTTTCGATTTTCTCCCCCTGATACATCGTCTCTGCCAGTTCACAGCAACATAACTGCACCTCTTCCGGGACTTCCTTCGCTTTTGCAAGTCTTCCAAATGTGTAGCTGTCTATCATCTGGCTCGCCTGTCTGGCATAAAAAAGGAAGCCCGCGCTGATGACCGGCTTCCGTCCCAGAAGGTATCTGTTTTTATAAAATTCTTCGTCAGCATAGATCATCAGCACAGCGCCTCCTTATCAGGTGTTCGAGATCAGGGTAATCGCCTTCGCTACCGCAGATGAAACTACCGTTACAGTCTCCGTGATCTGACCATATCCATTCTTTTTGATTCTTGCCGGATATGTACCCGGTCTCAGATTGAATACCGCCACACCGGACGCATTCGTCTTGATTCTGGAACCATTTACATCTACAATCGCACCCTCAACCGGCTTTGCCTCGCTCTGGTTATCCTTTACTGTAAAGGTAACAGCCTGAGTCGTAACCGGAGTTGCCGGTTCCAGATATGCAAACGAGCATCCCACACGATCTTCATCCATTCTGGTTGCCGGATTCGGAAGCGCCCAACCCATACGGAATACAACACGCAGTGCCACCATATCCTGCTGTGCCAGATTGTAAATGATTTCTTTGGTAGCCGGGTCCTGAATAACACCCTGATCCAGAATTTTTACTGTGATATCCTGTCGGATTGAATATACTGCCTGTTTAAAATCGCCCACAACGAGTTGAGCAATGCTGTTATCATACGCACCATTCTGCGGGAAGTACATCGGTGCACCATCCAGCGCATAATTGGTAGACCCCTGCATATCACTCTTAAAGATCGGTGTACCATCTGTTGCCCGAATGCCTCTCAGCTTCGCTCTCATTCTCGTAGAAGCCAGCGCACCGGTTGCCATGTATCCATCTTCCTCTACTTTGGAGATTACACCACCCTCGCCCAGAAGCAGATCATAATAATCCGGTTTTGAACCCGGTGAAACATTATTGCCTGCCTGACGCGCAAGGGTAATAATATCGTTCTGCCATACTCTCGGTCTGTCTACTCCAAAAATAACCGCGGAATCGACTTTCTGACCAATAGCCTCCATGACTCTCGGTGTTACCTCACCAAAAATATCAAACTCCGCATCTGCCAGTACCGCCTCCGAAATCGGCACAATAACTGCCAGCTCTCCTGCATCCAGATAAACATTGTCCCATGCCTGACGGCTGGTCTGCTTCATTCCGGTATCACCATCTACCCAAAAAGCAGTCGGCAGGAAATCCAGCACTCGAATTCTGGTCTGATTGCTGGTCATGTTTGGCAGTTTCTTTGCCAAACTCATAAACACAGACTTCTTCGGCGCGTCCTGAAAAACATTTTCTACAATCTGCTGGCGGATAATCGCCTCGGCATCCGCTCTGCTCACAATATTTGTTGCCATAAAATACCTCCTTATTCTCTACCTAAGAGACTTCTCAGTGCTTCATTTGCTCTTGACTTTGTATCTTCTGTTCTTTCTCCACCCGATCCAGAAGTGTGAGAAACCACTCTGGGAATACTGACATCCTGAAACAGATAAGCGTTATCTTTCTTCACTGATTCCAGCGCCGTCTTAATATCCTCCGCCTGATTCTTGCTGGCTTTCAGCTTCTCTACATCCAGAAACGGCATAACCGCCTTCAGATCTCTCGGCTTAAAAGCGGACGCAGTCTCCTTTAACAGATCATTGAAATCACGATCAGCAATCTGCTTCTGATGCTCTGCGTCTTTGGTCGCCATATCCGCCGTGAGTTTGGCGATCTCTCCTCTCAGCTCCTGAACATTCACACCTTCAAACCCTTTCAGGGTCGCCTGTGCCGTATCCAGCTGAGACTTGTAACTGTCGCGTTCCGACTTCATGGCTTCAATGTCTTTGCCATTCTCACTCATAATGCTGTCGACCTGATCTTTTGTCAGTCCCATGTCTTCCAGAAATTTTCTTTTCATATTGTTTGCTCCTTTCACTACGCTTTTTACGGGGTTGCATCCCATGCGTCGATAGTTTTACGTCATTCCGGACAAAATTTGCATAAAAATAACACGCATCTCTGCGTGCCTATGACTATCCTATAACTATTCTATTGCTAAGCTATGGCTACCGAGGTGCGATTTTCCCGCACTTCGTACAACGCTGTACATAACCGCCGTAGGGACCGGAGACCCTGCTCCAATGCTTCCGGCTATTATGGTGACAGAAATGTTGATGCAACCAAGTCAGTACGTCCATCGCTTCGTCACTCCCTATTCTTCACAGATAATCTCAAGTCCATATGCCACCGCTGCATCATGCTCAATCTTGCAGCCACGCGCCTGCTCCCAACCCTTGCAGAAGTACACTGCGTGGCACAGAGACATATTTTCCAGACTCTTTGCCAAGAAGCAAAGCGGAATCTGAACAACGCCTCTTTTCTCCATGTTTTCATTGCTGTACCACTCGTCTGTGAAGAGCGTGTTCACGATCTCATATCCCCGCGCTTCAAGCGTCTTGATCGCGCGTTCTCTGGTTGCAATAATCTCCTCATCTGTTTTGCCCGCCATCGGCTGTGATAACATTGCTTTTTTCATTGTTTATTCCTCCACATGGCAAGTATTTTTCACCTTGCGATAGATGTCTTCATACAGCTCCTGTTTGTTACCGTTGTAGGTATACTCTGCATAGATCCCGTCACCCGAAACTGTGGTAGAAACAAGGCACTTGTAATTCTGCAAAGTCTTGCAACTCCACACAACAAAGACGTTGCTCAGATCAATTTTCTCATTCTCGTTCTGAGCATTGTACCACTCAACCAGTTTCTTCTTGCACACACTCTGGAAATGCGCCATTCCTGTAATAATCATGTTCTTATTCCTCTCTTTCTGAAAAATGGGTATAAAAATACCACCAGCTTTTAACCGGTGGCATAATTATGATTTATATTCTTTCGGAATTTCAATTTCTACTGCTTCTTCCAAAATTTTTAAATTCTTTTCATCCGGAAGACAAAAAAGATTTACTCCCCCGTCTCCTTTATTTATCGTTATTCCGTGAGAACCGTAGAAAACCCTATGTTCTTTGTTGGTGCCATAAAACAACCATTTATCACCAACATCAAAAGCGCTCTCTAATTCTGTAAACTCATATCTATCTGCCAGAATTTCTATTGCTTTCTTACAAGCCAATTCAAACGTCATTTGCTCACCTCACAAGCTGTAATTCCTCTATCAGATGGTTCAAGTTTATCAATTCTCCAAAAACGCGTTTCTCCTTCTTTTACAATATTGAAAATGGAATCTGAATACTCTGTACCACTCTGCACATCAAGAAAATGGACTTCATTTTCAATCTTTTCACCCACAAATACATGAGCGCCACTTCTTTTCCACTGAACAGCAATCTCCGCTCTTGCTCCTTCTGGCCATTCTTTAAACGCATCCAAAATCTCCTGCAATCCGCTCGCCTTTGTCTGGTGAATATCTGGCTCTTTCCATGCCTCTTCTGGATGATAATTTAAATAATGATTTTTTCCCATGGTTTTTGCCATTACATCATGTTCTCGTTTTCTCATCTCATAGGCAACTACGCAATTGGGACAATTTTCTTTATAAGCAGGATCTCCTGAACGATAGTACGGATTTACACCTTTTAAAGGATCTTTATCCTTTCCGAGCTTTTTCCATGTTTTCGGAATTCCTTGATAACTAATCTTTTCTTGTTGTACTTTTATTATATCAGTCCTCTTTTCATTTTCAATCACTTTCCCTATCTTCAGCCGTTCCCTCTGCTGTCGCAGTCCCATTACTGCCGAAAACTCCGTGTAGGTTTTCTCTGTCAGTCGCTTCCTGCACCGCGCTGCCGTCAGATCTTCTTTATCCGCACCGCCTTTCTGAAGGAGTTCAATGTCCTGTTTTTGCTTTCGGATTATGCGCTCCAACTTTCTTTGGTACTGTAACGCTCCATAGGTATCGTACTCTTTCCCTCGAAAAATCTTTTTCTCATTTTCTTTTCGATTTTGCTCTGCAAGCCACTCATCTGTGTATTTGCGCTTAGAAATGCCGGGAATAAACGGAAAACGAATATGATAGCAGTTGATGCCGGCAAAACCAAGCATCTCTCCCAATCCGCAGACCGTTCGCATCTCTTCAGAAGAATACACCTTGCCCTGCCATGACTGATGATTCATGTACCCGGTTCCGGTATTTCTTGCTCCCATGTGCCAATCCACTTCCCAGTAATCCGTCTGAAGCTCTTCGGCATTCTTCTCGTTGACCTTGTCCGTCATCTGTGCCACGCCGGTCATAACCGCCCTTCGAGCAACCACTTCGATGCGATCCGATTTCCCAGAGGCATAATCAACAACCCGGATACCACTTGATGTCATTTCGTCAATTACATCGCCAATCGCCTGACTATATGTTTTCATTCCGGTTGCGATCGCCATCATTGCCTTGTCCAGACTCCGCTCCAAATATTCCGATAGGGGAGTAAACACTCGTTTTCCCGCCATGTAAATATTAAAGCCCGTTGTCTGAGTGATGTTCTCGTACTTTCGTAAGCTATCCTTTGTCTGGCGACGCACCGCGTCAACGATCTGCTGAAGAAAATGATTGTCCTCGTAACGAACATAGTCCTTGCCAGCATCCTCGTAAATTGCCTTCGTCCGAATGTAGTCTGACTTCACCGCCTGATCATAAATTTCATCCACCTGCATATCTGCATTTTCAAGCGCCTCTTTCATGATCTTTTTGATTCGGCTCTTGCTGGCTCCGATGATGCTGAGTCGATTCAATAGCCAGTCCGTCACCGGTGTGATCTGCGCGACTTCCTTGATTCTTCCTATAATCTCAGACATGACATCATTTTCCAGCGCTGTCATAGTTCGTTCCAAGGGTTTCGGTAACTTCTCAAGCTCTTCTGGGGTCACTCAGATCACTCCTCTACATCAGCAGGTTCCGGAAGATTCTTCTGTGCCTCTTCCAGTGTTTCGCCATACCACTTACTCCGATACTCTGCCAGACTCATCACGCCCATAGCAACATCCGCGCGATCCGTCTGACGCTCTGCCTCAGCATCCACAATAATGCTGTCATCCCAGTCAAACGACACCTGATAATCCGCCGGCGGAATGAGTCCGTACAGCACCGACCAAAAGTTCATGGCATAGACCAGATCCTCGAGCGCTTTCTGCAACGCTTGCTGTGTGTCCGACACAAAGGTGTATGATCTCTGCTTGCTGGTCTTGATCTCCGTTGCTGTCTTGTCCACGTTCTGCGGATCAGACAGCGTACCGTATGCCAAACAACACGCAAACTCAACGAGCTTCAACTGATTGTTAAATCCATTAAACAATGCAGTATCTCGAATCTCCGGGGAAAACACTTCTATGAACGGCTTATCGGTTGCACCAGAGTTATACTCCACATTACGGTACAGCCTGTCTTTTCCTCCCGGATAATCGAACTTGTCCATGTCGCGATTGTACTTCAACAGCGATGTCGCAATATGAATCGCCAACTGAGTGCCATCATACTCCCAACAGATATTGGAATACCTTCGATCTGCTTCCTCGATCAGCTCCGGCGCTCTGGAATACACAGACACGCCCAACGGGCTATCTGTATCATCTGCATTCGCAAGCGGAACACGAAAGTAGCCAAACAGTAACCGATCTGCTCCAGCGAGTACCGCTTCAGGCCCCAACTCCGACCATCGCTCCACTGCTTTCATGCTGATCTCACTGCCAAGGTTGTAATCATTTGTTGCAACAAATGCCCGGTTCGTGATCCGAATGTGCTCGCCCTGCAACTCGTGCACTTCTAAGCGTGTGTAAATCTTCTTGCCCTTCCGAAACTGCTCTACAAACGCGCACTGCTGAATCCGACCAGAATCGTCAAATGCCAGTGGGAAAAAGCTGTCTGCCTGAACGTACTGAATCGTTAAACCGTTTTTTGTTACATAGGGCTTTAAGATCAGACCGCCCTTCGCACAGCCATACTCTACATATCGCCGTAGCCCTGACAGTACTTTTTCCTGATACTGCTTATTCAAATACTCCGCCGATACGCTCCCAGTAATCTCCGACTTCATTTCCAGTGTCACCAGTCGAGCAATCTCAGAGGCGATGGTTGCCGGCAACTGAGCACTCTTCACGATTTTCTGATCCGCCCACGGCGCACGATTTTCATACATTGCTGTCCATAATTCAATCCGCCGTGCCATCTCAGAAGTCATACAGACATCAACTTCCGTGCTTGCGTTCTGGTTTAGAATTTCTGTAATTGCCGTCAGCATTTTTGAAAATTTCATTATCATCACCTCCTACTCATACCGAATGAACCGGCTGATGTCTCTCTCAAACGTGTACTCAAATGCATCCAGTGTATCAATATCACTGGTTCCGTCATCCAGTCGCACATCCTCCACGAGACTCTTTTTCTCATCCCACAGTGCCGTCGTCATTGCATCCTCAAGGCTCTGGCACTGATCTTTTACATAGAAAAAGCGGTGCTGGCTGAGCATCCGCTGTGTAAATCGTATCCGGTCGTTAATTGTTGTCTTGAGTGCATTCTCAATCCTGATCCATCCGAGTCCTGCCTTTCTCACCGCCGTCCTCATTCCGGCGATCAGCGTCTGTTCGGCGTTATCACAGTAAACTACGGTAATAAATCCATATAGATTTATAATTTTCAGGCAGAAATCTACAAACAGATCTCCGAGTTTGTCTGGATCAATACTGCCATTCTTGCTTATGTGGCGCTCGCTGGCGAGTACTGTGATCGTATGATAAGCCCTCGAGTACGCCGTAGCCACGAATGCATGACCTGATCCAGATCCACCGAAATCCACGCCGATATTGATCTGCATAAGGCTTCTCGGATTCTCGTGGATCGCAAATGGGTTGACTCCCCCGCTTGATACCGCGTCACACATGAGCTTGTACACAGATCCTTCCGCTGCCACCCACAGACCGCGAATATATCGATCATACAGAACTGTGCCTCTGTATTCCTTACAAAGCTCATCCACAAATTCCGGACTCAGAAATGGATTATCAAAAATTTCATATTTCTGACAGTAGATATCCGCATCGGAATCCAGAAATTTCTTAAACCAGTGTTGCGGAGCGTCTGGGTTGCATGCCCCATCAAAGCAAGAGTACGGCTTATCCAGACGAGATTTGAGCATGTTGAACACATCCTGATTCCAGTCCGCAACCTCATCGCCATAACAGTACTTCAGAGACGCACCTCGGATCTTTGACACCTGACTGACTTTTTCAGCTCCCAGACAATAAACATCCTCGCCGAACATCGGACAAATGTTCTGAGAATTGATGTCGCCGACAAGGCTTGTTCCCCAAATGCGTTGCAACGGTTCAATAATATTTCGCTGGATCGTGCCCTTCGACACTCCCAAAATCGCCGCCAGTCCTTCCTTGCCGATTCTCGCCCGGATTCTCTTTGGAATCACATAATAATCCATGTAAGTCTTTCCAGATCGTGTAGCTCCCACCTTGACATTCCACCGGTGATTTGCATTTTGGAAAAACTCTTGCTGTTTCTCAGAAAATGGCATTACACAACTCCCTTGATCTCTTTAAGTACTTCATCCAGACGCTCCAGCTCTGTGCTACTGTCAGAACCTTTGAGTTTCTCTGTCTGCGCCTTGATCTGTGCAATACGAGCCTTCTGCTCTTCGCTGGCAAGATCCATGTGCTCCGCCAACCAGTCAAGAGCCTTCATCCGGTCGAGTAATTTGATGCTGGCGCCGTCTTTCCCTTGCTTCACCTCAGAGATAAGAGTTCCATCTACCTCGCCAGACTCTCGGAAGCGCACAGTATTCACCTCTTTTATCAGAGGTTCTTTCTTTCCTGTCTCTGGGTTCTTCACCTCAACCGGTCCGAACGCGCCCATCACCTGCACCTTTTCCCTGCCGAATTCGACATAGTCAGTAATGTCAGCGAAGGCGATGTCCATGTACTTCTGGAAGATGTCATGCTCATCCAGAAATTCGCGATTAAGGCGGGATTGTTTTAGAGCTTGAATTTCATTTTGAATCTTAGGGTTTCTTAGGGTGTTAAACCCTTCAACAGCAGCCGTAGAATATGCGCATCCATATGCCTTTCGATACGCTTTGGTCGCATTAAAGCATCGCACATAGTACAAGCAAAAAAGCCTTTGTTTATCAGACAAATCGGGGTTTTGAATTACCGATTCAACCTCTGGTAACATCGCAGATTTACTTTTTATTTTTTCTTTTTTATTTTTTGTTGTACAACTTTCTTTTGATTGTTGTACAACATTCCATTTATCACGGCTCTTCCAAACAGCAACAACTTTCTCATCCTCGTTTAAAAGTGCCGCAATGTCTCTGTTTGTAATAGCTCCGCCGTGTTCCTTGTAAATTTGATAAGCTTTATCGCGATTCGGATTTCTTGCTCTAGGCATGCACCACCACCTCTCATTCGTTTGTTTTTGAACATAAGAAAAGAGCCACGCAGGGTGACTCTCATAATATTTCCATTATTTTACACATTGATTTTATTTTCAAAATGATTTATCATAAATATGATAGTTTAATACTATCCGAGAGATACTATTCACGCAGAGGAGGAAAACAAATGGCAAACTACTTAATGATCTTATCAGTTAATAACTTACGGTAAAAGCCATCGTCTCAAAATACCTTCTTTCTCTCGCCATATTATACTGTCGTTTCAATAATCATGTTTTCTTTCCAGGGCGTTCGCTTAGTTGCGATGTAAGTCCTTTAATAAAAGCAAAGGAGAAAGAAGACGTGAACACATTATTTGAGACGATGGCGAATGTGGATTTCATCTTGTTCCTACTAAGTTTGTTTGGCTTAATTTTCTTTAAGCATGTACATAAACTGTTAGTAGAATGCGATCCAACCACTTTTGGATACGTATGCATGATACTCGCATATTTTGTGCTGAAAACATTCAAGTAAAACAAGAGGCAAAAGGATCGGATTAGCTACCCGATCCTTTTTGTTTTTTATTTTCAGTGTTCTAAGTCACCAGCAATTTACCTTAAACTTCAGACTACATATTATCATGTTTCATCGGGACAAGGGGGGACATTTTCAATTTTCTCAAAATATCTCTGCCTCCGTTTCTTCACATTCTCATCCGTATACTTCTTCTTACGCTTCGGAAACATCCGGTTCATCCGGTCAGCCACTTTCGCGTCACTCAAGCCGTCGATAAAATACAACCGGAACATGATCCTCAATTCTGATTTCTCTATGCTATCTATGTACTCTTCCGCCTGCGTGGTGAGTTCCAGAAGCTCAGCCTCTTTCAGCTCCAGCATTTTTCTATAACGCTCGCGTGCTGTCTGCTTTCTGACATATATCGGATCTGGGATGCCCGTCACTTTGATCGGACCGATCGTCAGATCTTTTCGCGATCCCATCACCGTATCAGCCACGATCGGCGGATGCTCCAGAAACTTATCCAGTTTCATAATTCTCTGTCGTAAATCTT